>CAVCTI010000056.1:0-5568 GCA_963604755.1 Duodenibacillus sp.
AGCCAGCACTCATTCATGATGGGATTTCTCCATGGATTCTTTCCCATCGGGCAAATCCGATTCATTACAATCCCTCCTACCTTAGGGAAAACTAAAAATGAATAAGAAATCCATTGTTATTGCAACGCGAGAAAGTGCGCTTGCTCTTTGGCAAGCTAATCACGTTGCCGCATTATTACGAAGCCACGACCCAGATTGCGAAGTGCAACTTCTTGGGATGACAACGCGAGGCGACAAGATTCTCGATAAGAGGCTTTCGAAAGTCGGCGGTAAAGGGCTATTTGTAAAAGAACTCGAAGAGGCGATGCTTCGCGGCGAGGCCCATCTTGCCGTTCATTCCCTAAAGGATGTGCCGATGGAGCTTCCCGAAGGCTTTCTTTTGGCGGCAATCACTGAGCGCGAAGACCCAAGAGATGCTTTTGTTAGTTCCAAGTACACCTCGCTTGATGCGATGCCAGAAGGCGCCGTGGTAGGGACTTCTAGCTTAAGGCGAGAACTCATGATTCGGTCTCACTACCCGAAACTTACTGTGAAATCGGTTCGCGGTAATGTGGGAACGAGACTCTCTAAATTAGACGCAGGTCAATACGATGCACTCGTGATGGCAGGGGCTGGTTTAAAGCGATTGGGGTTTGCTGACCGTATTCGTGCGTGGATTTGCCCTGAAGTAAGCCTTCCCTCTCCAGGGCAAGGGGCTCTTGGTATTGAAGTGAGAGCGAGTGACGCTCAAACCCTTGAAGCCGTTTCCTTTTTAAATGATGCTAAAACGCGCGCGGCCTGTGAAGCCGAGCGCGCCGTAAGCCGTGCCCTAGGGGGCTCTTGTCAGGTGCCACTGGCCGCTTACGCCACAGTGAAAGACGCGGATGTTCTTTATTTAAGAGCGCTTGTTGGAAATCACAAGAGAGGAGAAACCCTTTCGGTTTCTCTAGAAGGGCCAATCGAAAAGCCACTCGAACTTGCCTCTCAGGCTGTAAATCAGTTACGAAACTTAGGGGCGGACGATTTGTTAAATGAAGTTTTTTTCGCGTGAGTGAAGTATGAAAAAACCAAAGCGCTTTATTGTGACGCGCCCTGCTAAAGAAGCTGCCGACATTTTGTGTGAGCTTCCTTCAGAGCAGACGTGGTTTTGGCCTGCGTTTTCATTTGAAAGAGACGAAGGAAGTTATGGGGAAATAAAAGAAAGACTCTCAAGTTTAAGGGGAGTGGATGCACTTTTTTTCGTGAGTCCCGTTGCAGTGCGCTTTACTAAGCCTCTTTTATTACGGATTCCGAAACGTATCAGGGTTTACGCCGTAGGAGAGGGGACAGCCCAAGCCGTTCGCAGCGCTTGGGGTGAGAATGTCAATCTAATTTATCCTATAGGGGCAAGTGAAAAGGCAGGAAGTGAAGCTCTTTTCGAAGAGATTAAGCGCACGGGATTTCCTAAGCACCTTTTGATTTTGCGCTCTCAAGAGGGTCGAGAGTGGCTCTCTGAGCACCTTCAAAATGAGGGCGTTCTTGTTGAAAAGCTTAGTGTTTATGAAAGAGAGCCGCTCACACTTCGCGATGGGGAAATTAAGGCCCTAGAAAAAGCAATCAAAGAAGAGAGCCCTGTGATTTTAATTACAAGCACGGGAGCGATTGATGTCATCAAGAAGGCGGTATCTGTTGTGGCTGGAGCCTACGAATGGCTTAAAAATGGTATCGCTATCACAAATCACGATCGCACGTTCGATCGTCTGAGCGAAGAAGGCTTTTTGAAAACAATGGAATGCTGCACAACGGATGCTTTTGATCTGGCAGCATCAATGCTTTCGGCCGAAGACGAGCTTTTCGAGGTCGACGAGGAAGACGAAAAAGAAGACTAACTAAGAGCCTTCAGGATTTTTGCAGACATCGATCCAGCCAAGAGCCTCGGCGCACGCTTCCAATTCATCAACAGTGAGCTCTACGGCGCTATTTCTTGAGCCGCAGGCGGGAAATATCTTGGTGTAGCGCTTCAAAGACTCATCCAAATACACTTTGCACCCTGCTTTAACGCCAAAGGGGCAAACGCCTCCCATGGGGTGGCCTGTGTAGGCTTCAACATCTTCGTGCGCAATCATGCTTGCTTTGGCGTGAAAGGTCATTTTGAACTTGTGGTTATCGATTCGGGCGTCCCCTGCGGCAACGACAAGAACGGGACTGCCGTCGACTAAAAGCCCTAAGGTTTTGGCGATATTGCCTGGGGCGCACCCGAGAGCAGCGGCAGCGGTTGCAACGGTTGGAGTGGGTTCTGTGCAAATGCGGATTCTTTCTTCTAGGCCGTGTTGCGCTAATTGGGCTTTCGCTGATTCAAAACTCACGAAACTTCTCCTTGACTATCGGGCTGTCGCTAAAATTCACGAATCTTTTAGATTTGGGAAAGGAAAAGCCAATATGGTAAGCATTTCAGTTTTGCAAATCAACGCGAAAAGAGGCGCTTTCCAAGGTAATGCCTCAAAGATTTTGAAGGCATCTTCTGTGGCACAAGAAAAGGGAGTTGCACTTCTCGTGAGTTCTCTTGGCGCCTTAAGTGGGTATCCTGTGGGCTCCTATGGCCGCCGCGCTGAGTTTTTGTTGCGTCAGAAAGAGGCGCTTGTGAGTCTTGCGTCAAAGCTCAAAACTCCTGCGCTTTTTGGCATGGTTCCAGGACTCGTTTTTGTCGACTCTGGCAAAACGCGCCTTGTTGTCTCAGGCGAGATTCTTGAAGTGGCAGAAACCAAGTTTGGCATTCTCACAAACTTAGAGGGTTTTTCTGAAGCTGTTGCCGATTTAAAACTCCGAGGAGCCGAAGCAGTTCTTGTTTTAGCTGCTGACGCTTTCCGTCGAGGTAGACCTGAGGCTCGCCAAAAGGCAATTTCTGAAGCCGCTACAAAGGCTGGAATTCCGGTTCTTTTCGTAAATCTCGTTGGTGGTGCAGACGAATACGTTTTTGATGGTCGTAGTTTTGCAGTAAACAGTAAAGGAAATGGTGTTGCAGCGCTCGCTAACTGCGAAGAGGATTTTCAGACAGTCGATTTAGCCTCAACGAAAGAAGTGGCTTTGCCAAAATTCGAAGACCTTGAAGAGCTTTATACGGCTCTTCGTTTAGCGCTTCGTGATTACGTTAAGAAAAATGGCTTTAATGCTGTGCAGATTGGATTGTCGGGAGGGGTCGATAGCGCACTTGTTGCGACAATGGCAACCGACGCTTTAGGGAAAGACTCGGTGCACGCCTTGATGATGCCAACGCGCTTTACAGCGGACTTGAGTCTTACGGAAGCGAAGAAACTTGCTAGTAACCTCGGGATTTCTTACGCGGTGCGCCCCATCGGAGATCTCTTTGATGCGTACCGCAAAGAATTGGCCGAGGATTTCGCTGGGAAAGAGTGGGACGCTACAGAAGAAAACCTTCAAGCCCGTATCCGCGGCAACCTCTTAATGGCCTATGCTAATAAATTTAATCGCCTTGTGATTGCCACAAGCAATAAGAGTGAATCGGCAGCTGGCTACGCAACGCTTTATGGCGATACGGCAGGCGCCTTTGAGGCGATTTCGGATGTGTATAAGACTGATGTTTGGGCGCTTTGCCGTTGGCGTAACGCGAAAGTTGGTAAGGAACTTATCCCTGAGAGCATTATCAGCCGCGCGCCATCAGCGGAACTTCGCGAAGGACAAACCGATCAACAAAGCCTTCCTGAATATGCAACACTCGATGCTGTGCTTCGCCTTTATGTCGATGAAGGTTTGCCAGTTTCTCAAATTGTCGAAAAGGGTTTCGATAAGGCGCTTGTTCAAAGGATCGTCACGATGACACATCGCGCAGAATTTAAGCGTCGCCAGTGCCCGATTGGAGCACGCGTCTCGAAGGTTGCCTTCTCTGACGACGCCTGGACCTATCCGATGACAGTTACACTAAAAGATGAATTGAAGGAATAACGATGAGCGCATTACGTCACTTTTTAAAATTAGCTGATTTCACGGCCGAAGAACTCGAACACATGCTCGAGCGTGCTCTTTGGATTAAAGCCCAACAAAAGGCGGGCACTCCCTATGAACCATTTCACGGGAAAGTACTTGCGATGATTTTTGAAAAGGCAAGCACGCGCACGCGCGTTTCCTTTGAAACAGGCTTTTATCAGTTAGGCGGTAACGTCATTAACTTAACAAGCCAGGGCTCTCAACTGGGTCGCTCCGAATCCATCGAAGACACAGCGCGCGTCATTAGCCGTATGGTTGACCTCGTGATGATTCGCACTTTCGGTCAAGATCGCTTAGAGGCGTTTGCCAAAAATAGTTGTGTTCCTGTCATTAATGGATTGACCAACGAATATCACCCCGTGCAGATCATGACAGATATCATGACTTTTATTGAGCATCGTGGTTCGATTAAGGGTCGTAAGGTCGCCTGGATTGGAGACGCCAATAATATGAGTTATTCGTGGTTAGAGGCTGCGAAGATTCTCGGATTTGAAATCACGCTCGCAATCCCTGAGGGCTACCCCATCGATAAGGCGTTAATTCCCGCTGGCGACTACTACACCGTAACGCGCGACCCATTGGAAGCCGCGAAGGGCGCTGATCTCGTGACAACAGACGTCTGGACCTCAATGGGATTTGAAAAAGAAAACGAGAAGCGTCGTCACGACTTTGCTAACTATCAAGTTAACGACGCTGTGATGGCGGCTGCTAACCCCAAGGCGCTTTTCATGCACTGCTTACCTGCGCATCGCGGTGAAGAGGTGAGTGCCTCTGTGATCGATGGCGCCCAATCCGTTGTTTGGGACGAGGCGGAAAATCGCCTACATGCCCAAAAAGGCATTATGGAATATTGCCTTTTAGGTAAGGTCTAATGGCAGAGAATGCGGATAATCCTCAAGGACTCGTGCGCTTAAGTAAGCGCATGAGTGAGTTGGGAATCGCCAGCCGCCGCGAGGCTGATGCTTGGATTGCAGTCGGTCTCGTGACAGTCAACGGGCACCGCGCCACATTAGGAGAAAAAGTGGCACCCGATGCGGTGATTGCCGTTGACAGTAAAGCCAAACGCGAGCAATCCGAGCGCGTGACGATTCTCATTCATAAACCCGTGGGTTATGTAAGCGGCCAGGCCGAAGACGGATACCTTCCCGCCAAAGTCCTTGTCACCAAAGAAAACCACTGGAAAGACGATAAGAGTTCAAGGCGCTTTCAGCTCTCGCAATTAGTTAGCCTTGTTCCTGCAGGGCGCTTGGATATTGATTCTGTGGGGCTTCTCGTATTAACGCAAGACGGGCGCGTAGCAAAGACGCTTATCGGTGAAGATTCCACTATCGAAAAAGAATACATCGTGCGCGTAGCAAACGCCGATGGCTCTTTACCTGTACGCCTTTCTGAGCGTAACTTAGCACTCCTAAATCACGGCTTAGAGCTCGATGGTAAGCCCCTACTAGAAGCGCATGTTTCTTGGCTTAATCGTGAAGAATTGCGCTTTATTTTAAAAGAAGGTCGCAAAAGGCAAATTCGTCGTATGTGCGAAGCCGTGGGACTCAAAGTCTTACGCTTAAAGCGCGTGAGAATCGGAAATGTTCGCCTCGGGAAACTCCCCTATGG
>CAVCTI010000057.1:0-2970 GCA_963604755.1 Duodenibacillus sp.
GAACTACTCCTTTTGGCTAGTCTATCTAGGTAGATTCTGCTCAACTCGCCCTCGTCTGCGCCCATGAAAATGGGCGAAACGTTAGAAATTTGAAAAAGTATTATTTCTTGTTTGTCTTAATCACTGGAAAAAATAACATGATGAAAGAACTGAAACCCCTTGACCGCAAGGCCATGTTTGCCGAAATCGACTCCGGCAAGGAATTTGACATCGTCATTATCGGTGGCGGCGCTTCTGGTCTCGGCGTGGCAGTCGATGCATCAAGCCAAGGCTACTCTGTTTGCTTGGTCGATGCGCAAGACTTCGCCGAAGGCACGAGCTCTCGTTCTACAAAACTGATTCACGGTGGTGTTCGCTACATGCAGAACCCGCACGATTGGGGTCTGGTTTTCGAAGCGCTTCGCGAACGCGAATTGCTCTTGAAGCTCGTTCCCAACCTCGTTCATAAGAACCCGTTTATTTTGCCGTGCTATCGCTGGTACGAAAAGGCCTTCTATGGTGTTGGCCTTACCGTTTACACCTTAATGGCGAAATTTAGCTCTGGCGACGCAGGTTCCCTTTCGATTCTTTCGAAAGAAAAGACTCTCGAGCTTTTGCCTGGCATTAAAGCTGAAGGCCTTTATGGTGGCGTTCGTTTCTTTGATGCGCAGTTCGATGATGCCCGCATGGCGATTGCTTTGATGCAGACGGCTGTTGCTCATGGCGCCGTGTGCGTGAACTACGCAGCTTGCGCAGGTTTCAATCACACCGAAGAAAAGATTGAATCCATGATTGTTGAAGATAAGGAAACTGGCGAGAAGCACACCGTTAAAGGCAAGATGTTCTTTAACTGCGCAGGTCCTTGGGTCGATGAAATCCGCAAGATGACAGGTAAGACAGATGTCAAACCGTTAGTCAAGGCTGCCCGTGGCTCTCACATCATCCTTAACCTCAAAAAGTTTGGCAACCCGAAGGAAGGTATGTTCATTCCGAAGACCTCCGACGGCCGCGTCTTGTTCTGCTTACCGTGGCATGACATGCTCGAAGTCGGTACAACCGATCTTCCTGAACCCGTTCCAGTTAACATGGATCCGAAGATTTCCGACGCAGAAATCGACTTCATGATCTCTAACTGCAACAACTACTTAAAGACCAAGGTTACACGCGAAGACATCCTCTCGACATTCGTTGGTGTGCGTCCGCTTTACACACCAGCGGCGGCTTCCGCCAATGGCGGCAAGACTGCGAAGGTCTCTCGCGAACACGCCATTATTCCTGAGTTTGGCAACATGCTCACAATCACGGGCGGCAAGTGGACAGCCTATCGCAACATGGCAGAACACGCCATGAAGGTTGCAGCCGAAAAGGGTCTTATCCCCTCTTCGAAGACAATCACGACAACATTGCCGCTTACTGTTGATACAGCATTTGATCCTGAAGCGCTTGAAATCCGCGCTGAACACGCTGAAAACGTCGCCGACGTCGTTGATGATGTCGTCGCCTTCGCCGTGCGTCAGGTTCAAGTCAGCGGTGCTCGTAACGCCGAGGACGTCTTGTTCCGCCGTCTGCGCTTGGGCCAGATGAACGACAAGCGTACCGAAGAACTTCGTAAGCCCGTTCAGGCCGCTATCGATAAGGAATTAAAGAAAGCGAAGTAATCTTTCGCCTCTAGCCTAATCGAAAAAGAAAAGCCGATTTCCGTTTGGAGGTCGGCTTTTTTGTTCCTTAAGATTTTTCTACCCTACTCTAAGTCAACCCTTTGCTTACCCTTGGAAATCGTGATTCGCACTCCGTTAAGGAGGCATAACGAAGATAAAGCCCCGTGCTAGTACACGAGGCTTAGAAGAGACGATATTGCGTTTTATTCGCTAAAAATAAAGCTTACGCCGCTCACTCTTAGGTTCACAGCTCACGTGTACACCTAATCGCTTAAAGAGCTTTTCATCAACTTCACTTAATATCGTTGAAAAGTGCGCATCGCACCCTCTTAGCTTATCGATTTGCTTTAGGGCCTGGGCCGATAAGGGATTACTTTGGGCACTCACACAAAGCGCAATCAACACCTCATCGGAATGTAAACGGGGATTGGTGTGGTGTAGGTTCTCTGTTTTTAAGCGGCAAATCGGCTCGAGCACTTCTTTACTAATTAAGTCGACTTCTTTATCGATTTTTCCGAGGGCTTTTAGTGCATTTAGTAGCAGTGCAGAACTTGCTCCAAGGAGTGGCGTCGTCTTTCCTGTGACAACGGTATTATCAGAAAGCACGAGAGCACCCGCTGGCGTTCCTGAGACTTGTTCTTTTACCAAACTAGCGGCAACCGCTGGGAGAATCTCTGAAGTAATTCCAGCTTGCTTCATTAAGAGTTCAAGCTTATAAACAACGGAGTCATCCACTAATCCACGCACGCGATCGACAAGCGCTATGTAATATCGACGAAGAATTTCTTTGTGGGAGGCCAAGCAGCAAAGCGCATCATCGACGATGCAATTTCCTGCCATATTCACACCCATGTCCGTTGGCGACTTATACGGGCACTGCCCTAGAATCTTTTCAAAGATGGCGCGTAACACCGGGAACACTTCCACATCGCGGTTGTAATTGACCGTTGTGACGCCATAAGCTTCCAAGTGGAAGGGATCGATCATATTGACGTCATTAAGGTCAGCCGTTGCTGCTTCGTAGGCAAGGTTCACAGGGTGCTTAAGCGGCAAATTCCAAATCGGGAAGGTTTCGAATTTGGCATACCCAGCTTTCACACCACGTTTGTGTTCGTGATAAAGCTGCGAAAGACATGTGGCCATCTTGCCGCTACCAGGCCCTGGTGCTGTTACGACAACCAATGGGTGAGACGTGACGATGTATTCGTTTTTGCCGTAACCCTCATCGCTCACAATAAGTGCTGGGTTGTGTGGGTAGCCAGCAATCGGGAAATGCCGATAGGACTTCACTCCTAATGCCGATAAGCGACGCATAAAGGCATCGGCCGATGGC
>CAVCTI010000058.1:0-3044 GCA_963604755.1 Duodenibacillus sp.
ATTAATTAGTTTTCTTGGCGTGAAGTTTTCACAACTGACAGAGAACTCGGTTAGAAGTTTTTGCGCAAAACCATGAATCGTGAGAATAGAAGCGAGGTCAATCTGACCGATGGCCTTCGAGAGTTTATCGCGGATTGCTAGGCCCTCATCAGGACTTTTTGCGGCATCAGCCCATTTTTTTAGTAAGGAATCGTCATCTTCTGTAAATCGCTTTCCCTCAATGAACTCATTCCATCGGACAAGATAGCTAGCCAGTGTCTTTCTAACGCGCATCTTTAATTCAGAGGCGGCTTCCCTCATGAACGTCACAACAAGGATTCGGTCGATTGAGAGCCCCTTCTTATCTTCACCGCCTTCGATAACAAGACGAGCAACGAGCCTTTCTAGCGAGTAAGTTTTTCCAGTCCCCGCACTTGCTTCAATGAGCGTTGGTCCATCAAGAGTCGCTCTTAGATAGTCAAAATTCTCAATCATTATTTCGCATCCTGAGCGTAATTTAAGAGTTCTTTAATGCCTTCGATGGCTTTCGATACGGCATCATCAATGAGTACGTCTTGTTTTTCCCCTGCTTTTAGAGAAAAGACATAGGCGTCATTGAGAGAGGCCTTCTTTATTTCGAGCTCTTTTTTCAGTTTTTCAAAGCCACGCCACAGCGGGTCAAGCGAGGGGAGGTCTTTCTTCGCATTCGCACCATAATAGGCAGGAGTCGGAATGACGCGAAAACGGGTGCTTAGAGCTTCTTCATAGCAAAGCAATTGAGCGATAAGGGCTCGGGCATTTTCAGGCTCTGCCTCGCTTAAATCGGCGTAAGGCTGCCTTTCAGTACCTCTTTCAAAAGTCATTTCGCTAGCAATAGCATCTTTTTCATAAATCAGTCTCAGGCGAAAGCGTTTTCCCGTTTCTTTCACGTAGTCAGAGGCTAAAAGCGCGATTTGCAAAAGCGCCGCTCGCTGGCAATCTCTGGCAGAGTAGGCGCTATAAAGAAAATCGATTGTCTCGCTTTCTTTCGTTTCGCAAAGGATGTCAATCGCAGGGAGTCTCAGACGCATAGCATCGAACGTGACATAGCCAATATCGAGCTTTTCTGTTCCATTAGGGGCAATCTCTTCTTCGATTCTTTTATAGTCGAAAATGGTAGCTACTAGGTTTCTCACGGCACATTCACGTACCGCTTGACAGCCAAGAGTGGGATTTAAACGAATAAGAGGCAACTCGCAGAGCTCATTAACAATGACTTCTTTATGCGTATCGCTTTTTAGCCTCGGATATCGAATATCTAGCTCGTGACGAAGAAGACGTTGTAGTTGAGTTTTTCTTAATTTATCGGCACTTAAGTCTGGCGGCAGAATGCGAGTGACGGTGAGTTCATCATCAAGCCCCACGGTTAAGCGAAGTTTTTGAAGAGCGTATTCAGTGGGATCGATCCATGCCTTACAGAGCTTTCGAAAGAGTACGGTTCGTAAAGTCTCTTCATCTTTTTCAGGCGCGTCAAAACCGCGAAAAAAATCCTCAGCAGGCGCTTTTTCTTCCGTTTTGTCGCTTTCTTTTAGAGAGCTTACGAGTGCTTCATACTCTTGGCGATTTCTATTTGAGAAGAATTGAGAAGAATGGTTCTCCTCTAAGGCGGGAAAGAAACTTGTGAGAGTAAAGCGGGAGGCGGGGAGAATCCCTGAAATCTTTTCAACAAGCCCTGGAGCCTCTTCACTCAACCACTGCGTTAAATCTTCAAGAACAGAACTCGCGCCTTTGGGTTTATCAAGGGGCTTTTCTCCTGCGTTATATGTGATGAGAACGTGTTTTTCAGCTGCACACAAGAGGCCAAGAAAGACTGCACGATTGTCGATACGTGAATCTTGATCGCCTCGCCTTGGCTTAGGGGCGTCTTCCCGATGACGGTAGGCACAAGTGAGATCGAACTCTTCTTGAACTTGTTCGCCAGGAAATGGCGAATCTTCATCGAGTCCAATCATCGCAATCGCTTTAAAGGGAATGTCACGCAAAGCATCCATCGAAGCAAATGTCACAGCGCCATCGTGTCTACCTTGACGAATCGTGACACCGAGCGTGCGTTCTAACGAAGCGCGATAGACCTCGGGAGAAATAAGTTCATCGTTTTTTTCTAAAGTGCTTGTGATTGTTTCATGAAGGCCATCGAGCGCTTCTGTGAAAACTTCTTTCGCTTCACGCACTTCACGGGAATAATCTTCAGGATAGAGCGCCTCAAGCAGTTTTAGCGTAAATGTTTTCCATTCGCTTGCATTAAAGCGAAACCGCTCTCTTTGGATTTCTTTTGCGTAGCCAACGAGCCCTTTAAGGTCTTCTCCAATCGTAAGGAGCTTTTCGAAAAGTTTCGAATCTCTCGAAACAGTTTCAAAATCTGTGAGTTCGTCACCCGTAACAGCGAGTGACCGACCAAAACTTTGCACCCCTGTTTTGTCGTAGGCAAAACCAAGGGTTAGTCGCTCGAGTGCTCGAGCCAATGTCGTATCATTTTCTTCAAGGGCGGCCTCCCGAGTAAGTCTTGCAAGGTGCTCCTCATTAATTCCTAAACGAAACCCAGCAGTGGCTAGCCAGTTTCTCAAAATCTCGATTTCTTCAAACGTGAGATTCCATGTCCGCATGAAAATCGGTGAGGAAATCAGCTCTAAGAAACTATCGAAGTCGGATTTTTCAAAGAGAAAACGAAAAGCTTCTAGGAAGGTGTTTTCTTCGAGATTGACTTCGCCTAAGATCTTGTAGTCGATACGATGCTCGGAATCTCGGGCATTCAAAAGCCCTCGAATAATGCCTGCGGCAGCGGTAATGTTAGGCGTCACAACGAGAAAGTCATCTGCCTTGTAGTGGTGTTTTTCGCAGAGAGCATCAATCCAATCGATTGTCGCTTCGATTTGCGAAGAAAGGGTTGTCGCTTTAAAGATTCGAAAGCTCTGATCTTTTTTTTCATCGAACTCATCGATATCAAAAGAAAAGTTTTCGCCGTTTCCCTTCAATGGACAATCAAATAGAAAACTATTGGCAATCGCGTCAAGTAGAGTCAATGGCTG
>CAVCTI010000059.1:0-13992 GCA_963604755.1 Duodenibacillus sp.
CCCTATTGCGTAATTGAAAGTGGGAATAACGAAAAAGCCTTCGATGGGTTTCATCGAAGGCTTATGTTCTTTTAGTTCTTTGCTTGAGTTATGCTTTTAATATTTTAAGCACTCTTTGGCGAATACAGTCTTCGATGAATCGAGCTGCTGCTGCGCATGCGACTGCTGCAGCGGCTGCGGCTGCTGCAACTACGAGTGCTGCGTTAACAAGGGAAGAAAGCAAAGAGACTTCGCGCGGGTCTAGAACCTGCATATCAACATAAGAAAAACAGCAATCGTTGCTCATTTCTTAATTTTTACCTAACTCTTTGCGTTATTTTGAATAATCCGTTTTTCGCCTTCTGTGGCGAAGTGATGCCAACAGAGTACACGCAGAATCGATCCACGCGCAAACTTTTTCCCCATTTTTTGATAGGAGTCGCAGGCTCCTAAGCACTTTCTCTGAGAAAACGCCGCAATTGCCCCGAATTCCCTTATTGAACTAAAGGGAATTACACCATAGACTCACAGATAACTTTACAAATCCCGAGCTTAAAAATTTCGGGAGATTTTAAAAGGATAAAGACTGTGACGGACTCTTTAGAGAAAAAGACGAATAAAAGCGCGGCGCTCGAGAGCGTTCGCTTTTGTTGTATGCACAAGTCGCGTCTTCGTGGGCTCGTGCAAGTGTTGCCTATCTCCTTTTAGAAACCCTGATAACTTTTAAGCACGAAAATCGCCTCGGAGACGCAAGAGTCTTACCGAGGCTTTTTCTTACAAGGGATACGGTTAAGACTTTGTGGATTCGAATTTTTAAATGAAAGGAAATTCCTATGAAAGTCGCTCAAAATGTGACAGCGCTTATTGGTAAAACCCCTCTTTTGCGTTTAGCTCGCTGGGAGGAAAAACACGGCCTTAAAGCGGCCGTTGTCGCAAAACTCGAATACTTTAATCCGACGGGTTCTACGAAAGACCGCGCCGCTTTCTCGATGATTGAAGACGCCGAGCGCCGTGGTATCTTAAAACCTGGTGCCACAATCATTGAACCCACAAGCGGCAACACGGGTATTGGCTTAGCTGCGATTGCCGCTGCCAAAGGCTATCGCGCCATTTTTGTGATGCCTGAAACGATGAGCGTTGAGCGCCGTGCTTTGATTGCTGCCTATGGTGCAGAAATCGTCTTAACGCCGGGCGCCAAGGGCATGAAAGGCACAATCGAAAAAACGGAAGAACTCAAAAAGACAATTCCCAATGTCTTTGTTCCAAGCCAATTTGATAACCCAGCCAATCCGGCGATTCACGAACGCACAACAGGGCCTGAAATCTGGGCCGCGACCGATGGGAAGATCGATATCTTTGTTGCGACCTTTGGCACGGGCGGTACCGTAAGCGGCACAGGGCGTTTTCTAAAGTCCAAGAACCCAGCAATCGAAATCATTGCTGTGGAACCTGCCGCCTCGCCCTTGATTACGAAAGGGCGCGCGGGTCCGCACGGCATTCAGGGAATCGGTGCCAATTTCGTACCCGATAACTTAGATCGTAATGTCGTTGATTCGTTTTTAACCGCAACAAACGAAGAAGCGTTTGAAGCGACAAAAGAAATCGCACGCACAGAAGGCGTCTTAGTCGGTATTAGTTCAGGGGCAGCGCTTGCTGTGGCAACGCGCTTAGCCAAGGACCCCAATAACGCGGATAAGACCATCGTTACCTTGATGCCCGATACGGGCGCAAGGTATCTTTCGACACCGATTTTTGCTCTGAAATAAGAGGAGAGTGCCATGGCCATTTTTGAAAACGCGCGCGAAGACCTTGCAACCATCTGCGAAAAAGATCCTGCAGCCAAAAACAAACTCGAAGTTGCTCTTTGCTACCCAGGCTTTCACGCCATCTTGATTCATCGTGCCTCGCACTGGCTACACAAAAAAGGTTGGTACGTGACGGCCCGTTTTATAAGCGAGGTCTCTCGCCTTCTCACTGGAATTGAGATTCACCCAGCAGCGAAAATTGGCCGTCGGGTTTTCATTGACCATGGCTCGGGCCTTGTCATTGGTGAAACCGCTGAAGTTGGCGACGATTGCACGATTTATCACGGTGTGACTTTAGGGGGCACGTCTTTGGGCCGCGGTGTCAAGCGCCATCCCACTCTCGGGAAAAATGTTGTTGTGGGAGCTGGTGCTCAAGTCCTAGGGGCTTTTACCGTGGGAGATAACGCGATTGTTGGCGCTAATGCCGTTGTCGTGAAGGCTGTAGCCCCAAACACCACTGTGATTGGCATTCCGGCGCGGCCTGTGCACGAAAAGAAAGACACTATGAAAACCCACGCACGATTTAATGCCTATGGCGTGGTTCCTGGAGAAAAAGATCCGTACGCTGAGGCGCTTAATCACCTCACAACGCTTGTGAAGCAACAAGCCAAAGCGATTGCTGAACTTGAGAAGAAACTAGATGAGAAAACGAAGAAATAAGTGCGTTTTTATTTTCTGCGTCTTTTGCAGGCCTCTTCCGTAAAGGGATTGGCGTTACCTTGAATTGCCTTGATGCGCTTGGCTCTTAAGCACTCCCAAGCGGTGGCTTTGTAGCGCGCGTCCCAGCGCTTCATCAATTCAATGTAAGAACTCTTTAACTTCACGCGCTCGGGATAGGCCCAATTCATATAGAGCACCGCTCGAGCGATTTCTCCGCGAGAGACCTCAGGGGGTTCTGCCTTTTTGTGGCGAATCTTCATTTCGCAGGAGCCAAAGGTTGGCCCCACCCCAGGGCCAAATTCCGTGTACGGATAATTTGAGCGCAGATTATTCACGGCTCCAATCGATGGGAAAAGGTTATACATATCCGCGTGCATCAAACGAAATTCGCGGTTAGCGCGTTCGGCGCAGTTTCTGCCGCGAAACTTCCTTCCGTTATCAAAACAGGCGGAACTCCCATACTTCCACTCCGTAAATTCCCGCCCGAAGTTTTCCGCGGGAACCACGTGCTCCCACTCGACACGCCTTGCACGATTGGCATCACTTGGCGTTGTAAATCCTCGAGGCAAGGTGATGTTGCGGCGTCTATCAAAAGGGGCCTCACAATATAGAGTCACTCTGTGATCGAAATAGACGTTGTGATCGAGTATGCGCTTGGCGTTTACGTAACTCTCGTTAGTGGTGTTGCCGCGAGAAGTCGCTGCAATTGCGTTTGCCGCAAGGGCAATAGCGCCAAGAGTGAGTAGAAAACCTTTGATGGCTCTCACGCCTTAGGCTCCTCGATACCAAAAACCTTACGAAGATACGCTAAGTACGTGGGGTCTTCACACATTCCTTTACCAGGAGAGTCGGAAATCTTCGCCACAGCGCAACCGTTGGCGCTTACCATCTTCATCACGATATTTAAGGGTTCGACCCCAACATCGTTTGTGAGGTTTGTTCCGATACCAAAACCCAACTTAATGCGACCACGGAAACGACGATAAAGGTCAAGCGCCAAAGGAATCGTTAAAGCATCCGAGAAAATCAGTGTCTTACTTCTCGGGTCACACTTATTTTTCTCATAGTGCTCGATGATGGCCTCTCCCCACGCAAAGGGATCCCCCGAGTCGTGACGCACACCATCAAAAAGCTTACAAAAGAACATATCAAAGTCCCGTAAGAAGGGCTTTAATCCATAGACATCACTTAAGGCAATCCCTAAATCACCGCGATATTCTTTGGCCCAAGATTCGAAGGCAAAGCGCTGGCTATCGCGTAGTCTCGGACCCAAGGCTTGAGCGGCCTGCAAGTATTCGTGAGCCATCGTGCCCATCGGAATCAAATTAAATCGCTTGGCGAGTAAAACATTACTTGTGCCTGTAAAGTTGCAACTTGGTAGGCCATTGACAAGCGTTTCTAAAACCTCAGTTTGCCACTCGCGCGAGAAACGACGTCGTGTGCCAAAGTCACTTAAACGGAAATCTTCAAAATTGGGTTCACTCAGAATGAGATTAATTTTTTCTCTTAATCTCTTGTGGCCCTCTTCTCGAGGCACCTCAATACCAAGCCTCTTGTAGTAGAGCTCGCTAACGATTGCCAGAATCGGGATTTCAAAAAGAATCGTGTGTAGCCAGGGACCAGCGACAGTAATCGCTAACCCACAATCGCTTTGATCGGTTTTTTCGACCTTGACGTATTTTGTCTTTAAGTGGAAAACGCTTAAAAAATCGATGAAGTCACTTTTAAGAAACCTCAATGTCGAGAGATAAGCCAATTCTTCATCGGTGCAACGCAAGGAGCAGAGGTGTTCGATTTCGCTACGCAGTTGACCGGCTAACGAAGAAAGGTCAACGCCTGGCGTGCGACACTTAAATTTATACGTAACCTTAGCCCCTGGGAACTGATGCAATACGCTTTGCATCATCGTGAACTTATATAAATCGGTATCAAGTAGCGATTCGATAACCATGGCGTTATTCCGTCAATGTTTTGTTTAGCCCAATCGCAAGAAAGCGCTTGAGTTCGGTAAAACTCGCTAGTTCTTCGAGAAAGGGACTATACCGCATCGCGAAGGATCTCGAGAGCCTTCGCGTACTGCTGCGTTGCGCGAATTGTCTCCCAGGGGAAATTTGTGGCTTTAGGGCGAATGCCTGAGGCTCTTTTTTGAAATAGGGGCGTCGCCTTCCACTGTAAGTACTCTAAAAGCTCATCGGCTGCAGCCACATCATTACAAACGATTAAAGAGTCACATCCAGCAGCGAGCGCTTTTTTGGCACGCTCTAAAATCGAACCCGCGCTTTTTGCGCCCCCCATCGAAAGGTCATCGGAAAAAAGTAGTCCTTCAAAGCCCACATCCTCTCGCAAGATTTCGGTTGCGATTTTGTAAGAAAAAGACGCCGGCTCAGAATCCAATGCGGGATACAAAACGTGCGCAGTCATCGCACTAGTGAGAGTCTTCGCTAGGGTCCTATAAGGCACAATATCTTTTGTGAGAATCTCTTGGGCTTTGCGTTCATCAACAGGAAGACTCACATGGCTATCGGCTGCGGCAAACCCGTGGCCAGGAAAGTGCTTAGCGCAATTGCCCATTCCGGCGTCAGCTAATCCTTCGCAAGCGCTTTGCGCAAGATCAGCGACTGCCTCTGGGTCAATAGAAAAACTTCTTTCTCCGATAATGGCGCTCTTGCCCCAATCCAAATCAAGAACAGGGGCAAACGTAAAGTCAACGCCACATTCGCGAAGTTCAGAGGCCATCACAAAGGCTGCCGCTCGAATCGCCTTTTTGGCTTTGGCTCGATTGCTCACATAAAGGGCGCCGAATCGATGCATCGCAGGGATTTGCGTGAACCCCGCTCGAAACCGCTGCACACGTCCTCCCTCGTGATCGACGCCAATTAATAGATTGCTATTGACGCTGTGAATCTCGCGGCAAAGGCCTTTTAATTGCTCGCAATTTTCAAAATTGCGGGTAAAAAGAATCACCATCCCAAATAAGGGGTGTGCGAGACGCTCTTTTTCCACTTCCGTTAACGACAAACCTGCAACATCACTAACAATCAGACCCTTCATTTTTCTATCTCGATTCGAAATTGACGCCATTTCGCAAGCGTCTCACGCGAAGCTAAGGTTTTTCCTGACCGTGCGTAAAATTCCAAAATATTTCGCAGTATTTCTCGTGCTCCTTTAAGGATACTCGCATCCGTAAAGTCGCGTCGCATTACAGCCCTCACGCATGGGGCTTCATAGATGACTTCATTTAGATGCAATTGCGTAAACCTCGCATCCAAAATTTCGCCCTCTCTTACGCACCCAGGAAACGCTTCTTCAAAATCATCCAACTGCTGACCCCAACCACAAAGTCTCAATAAATCGACCTCAAACTCGCGCATCGCGCGCTCGGTTTCCTCAAAAACACCTCGCGCAATTGTCGAAAGCGTTCTCGTGTACGCATCAAAGAGTTCTGGGGCGGCGCTTTCAGCAGGAAGCAATCGATAAATCAACTCATTTAAATAAAAGCCCGTTAAAAGGCCTTCCCCTGTTAAAGGAGCTAAGCCCCCAATCCAACGCGCGCTACTTAAAGTCTTTACTTCCGTTTTTCCTGAGAAATTGACTAACAGTGGAGAAAACGCATCCAAAAGACCACGAAAGCGCCCTGCGGGGCGTTTTGCGCCGCGAGCGACCACTGTGACGCGTCCATGGTGCTTAGTAAATAGCGAAGCAATCAAGCTCGTTTCACGCCAAGGCCACGTTGTAAGAACGAAGGCGGGTTCCTCTCGCGCACTGATATAGGGACTTACAACGCTTTCTGATCTGCGCCCTAAAGCGTCAAGCGCGAGCACCTCGATGGGCTCGTTTTTCTCGAGTGCCGCCGCTTTACTCATAGCCTAAGCTCTTTAGTGCCCGCACATCGTCGTTCCAGCCACGTCTGACGCGCACCCAAACTTCCAAGTAAACGCGCTTTTGCAGTAAGAGTTGAAGATCAATGCGTGCTAGGCGTGAAATCTCGCGCAACTTCGCGCCCTTTTCTCCAATGACAATCGATTTGTGGCTTTCGCGATTGACATAGAGTGTGGCAATGATTTCCGCTTGTTCTTCGGTTTCATTCCAATTGTCAATGCTAACCGCTACCCCATAAGGAAGTTCATCGCCTAAGAGGCGGAAAGCCTTTTCCCGAATCGTTTCTGCGGCTAAAAAGCGTGGGGACTTATCCGTATAAAGGTCAGGCGCAAAATACGGCATCGACTCAGGAAGAAGTTTCTTGATGACATCAACTAACTCATCAAGACCTCGGCCGCTTCGCGCGGACACAGGAAGCATCTCGATAAAGTTAAATTTTTCGGAGAGTTTCTTTGCAAACGGTAAGAGTTCTTTTTTATTAGGAACGGTATCGAGCTTATTTAAAACCAAAACGACGTTTTTCGCTTCTTTCGGAAAGAGACGCAGGATTTCTTCATCTTCGGGTTTCCATGTGTTCGCGTCAATCACAAAAAGGACAACATCCACATCAGCTAAGGCGTTACGCACCGAGCGATTCATACGCCGCAAGAGCTCAGAGCTATGTCGCACCTGAAAGCCAGGCGTATCCATAAAGACAATCTGCGCATCGTCATAGGTGACAATCCCTAAGATGCGGTCACGCGTTGTCTGAGGCTTTTTCGAGGTAATCGAAACCTTTTCTCCGACAATGGCGTTAACGAGTGTGGACTTACCAACATTCGGGCGTCCGACAACTGCTACGTAACCACAACGAAACCGTTCGTATTTCTGATTCACTTTTCGCTCTTAAAAATTTTCTCAAGTGCCGTTAGAGCCTTTTCTGCCGCCACCTGCTCGGCAGCCCTCCTACTTGTCCCTGAGCCATACTCACAAATATCGTAGTGATCAATCCGGCAGGCGCAGCGGAAAGTTAAGGCGTGCGCAGCTCCCTCGCTATCGACAATGCGGTAGTCGGGGAGTCCCAAGTGGCGTGCTTGAAGCGCCTCTTGCAATCGGGTTTTCGCGTCTTTACCGAGGCGCTCTGGGGCCATTGCGCCATTCGCGAGAATCGGTTCATATAACTTCAAAATGACGCGCTCGGCTTCTTCGAAATTTGAATCCAAAAAGATGGCACCAAAAAGCGCTTCGCACGCATCGGCAATAATCGAGGGGCGCGTAGCTCCCCCAGTGCGAAGTTCCCCTTCTCCTAATCGGATAAAGGAACTAATGTCGATGGCTCGTGCGATTTCATCGAGCGTTTTTTCGCAAACGAAATTCGCTCTTACGCGTGAGAGCACACCTTCGTTAAAATGGTCTTTGCGTAAAAATAGACTGTGCCCTATCGCACAATTTAAAACCGAATCCCCAAGAAATTCGAGCCTTTCATTGTGGTTGGCACTAAAACTGCGATGCGTTAATGCGCGCGAAAGAAGGCTCTTATTCCTAAACGTATAGCCAATACGCTTTTCTAAGACGTCTTCAGGAAGAAGTTTTCTTGCAGACATGCGTTTGCTTTCCTTATGAAGCGTTTTCTTTAACGAAGCGAACCGATGCGAGTTAAGTCGCCAAAGTTCGCCCAAATAAAGAAGGCGCGCCCGACAATATTTTCATCAGGAACTACACCCCAATAGCGGCTATCTTCACTGTTGTCGCGATTGTCTCCCATCACAAAATAACTATTAGCAGGAACGCGACAGCTAAAGCCATTTTCTTTATAGCGACACACTTTAAAGCCAGAAGGGTACGGACGCCCAAGTAACCCCATTGGACGACGATCATCGACGGCGGTTTCGTGCTTGACGCCATCTAAGTCTTCGATGGTCTTTGTTAATGTTCGCATCGTGTCAGGGGCAACCCAATCGACGGGGTCCGTACGTTTCATCTCAACGCCGTTCACATAAAGAATCTTATCGGTGTATTCGACGGTATCGCCTGGAACGCCAACGACGCGCTTAATGTAATCAAACGACGGGTCAATAGGGAGCCTAAAAACCAAAATATCGCCTCGCTTAGGACTTCCCACCTCAACGACTTTTTTATTGATCACAGGAAGACGAATGCCGTACTCGTATTTATTGACAAGAATAAAGTCACCGATGTGTAGCGTGGGAAGCATCGAGCCCGACGGGATGCGGAAAGGCTCATAGGCAAACGAGCGGAAAAGGAAAACAAGCAACACAACCCAAAAAAGACCCGCCGTGTAATCAAGCCACCATGGCATACGAAGTTTGGCTTTGACGCTTGCGTTGCGTAGTGTGATTACGCGTGTATCACCTCGGGCAACAGCCTCGGCGTTGGCTTCATCAAATTCACGGCGGACAGCTTCAGCCTCAGCCTTTCTTTTGGGCTTCCAGATCAGAAGATCCAAAACCCACATCACACCTGTAAAGATGCTTAAGAGGAAAAGAATGAGTGAGAAATTCACAATGGCTCCTCAAGATAAATTAGGACTCTTCATCGGCACGAAGAATAGAAAGGAAGGCTTCTTGCGGGATTTCCACAGAGCCCACTTGCTTCATGCGTTTCTTGCCGGCTTTTTGCTTCTCGAGTAATTTCTTTTTACGCGTGATATCGCCGCCATAACACTTAGCGATAACGTCTTTACGTAAGGCCTTCACGTTTTCACGCGCGATGATATTGGCACCAATGGCAGCCTGTATGGCTACATCATACATCTGACGAGGAATGAGAGACCGAAGCCTTACAACAACGTCGCGGCCCCGCGTCTTCGCACCCGAGCGGTGAATAATGGAACTTAGTGCGTCGACCTTGTCGCCATTGATCAAAATATCGAGTTTGACAACGTCAGCTGCCCGATACTCTTTAAATTCGTAATCCATCGAAGCGTAGCCACGCGTAATCGATTTCATCTTGTCGAAAAAGTCAAGAACGATTTCCGATAGCGGCAAATCGTATGTGAGGTGCACTTGTCTGCCGTGATAGGCTAAATTGGTTTGGATGCCTCGCTTATCTTGGCATAGCTTCATCACAGCGCCCACATACTCATTGGGAACAAAGATTGTTACCGATTCAATCGGCTCACGAATTTCTGCAATCTTATCGGGACTCGGTAACTTACTCGGGTTTTCAACACGAATAACTTCGCCATTTGTCATCAACACTTCGTAGACAACCGAAGGCGCCGTTGTAATGAGATTCATATCGTACTCACGCTCGAGACGCTCTTGTACGATATCCATGTGTAGGAGCCCTAAGAACCCGGCACGAAAGCCAAAGCCCAACGCTTGCGAAACCTCGGGTTCAAACTTTAAGGCCGCATCATTAAGTTGCAGCTTTAAAAGTGCTTCACGCAACGCATCGTATTGATTGGATTCAAGCGGATACAACCCCGCGAAAACCTGAGGCTTCACCTCTCGAAAGCCAGGCAAAGGTTCGGTTGCGCCACGCACGGCTTGCGTAATCGTGTCGCCGACTCGAGCGTCTTTCAGTTCTTTAATCCCTGAGATAACATAACCGACATCGCCTGCGCTTAAAAACTCGCGCTTTTCGGCTTTCGGAGTAAAGACCCCAACCTGTTCGACTAAATGCGTCGCCCCTGTTGCCATGAGGGTGATTTTGTCTTTGGGTTTGAGAGTTCCGTTAACCACACGAACCAGGGTGACAATGCCGACATAGTTATCAAACCAACTATCGATAATAAGGGCTTGCAAGGGGGCTGAAGCGTCGCCTTTGGGTGGCGGCACATCACGCACCACGCGCTCTAAGATATCATCGATTCCCATCCCAGTTTTTGCTGAGCAAAGGACGGCGTCAGTGGCATCAATGCCGATCACATCTTCGATTTCTTCTGCGGCTGTGACAGGATCTGCGCTAGCTAAATCCATCTTATTTAAAACAGGAAGCACCGTAACGCCAAGATCGATTGCCGTGTAGCAATTGGCAACCGTTTGCGCCTCAACGCCTTGCGTTGCGTCCACAACAAGAAGGGCTCCTTCGCAGGCCGATAGCGAGCGACTCACTTCATAGGAAAAGTCCACGTGCCCCGGGGTGTCAATCAAATTTAATTTGTAGGTCTTCCCGTCTTTGGCTTTGTAGTGAAGACTTGCGGTTTGCGCTTTAATCGTGATGCCACGCTCACGCTCAAGGTCCATACTGTCGAGCACCTGCTCGCTCATTTCGCGCCCAGAGAGTCCCCCGCAGCGTTCAATAAGACGGTCGGCCAAGGTTGATTTCCCATGGTCGATGTGGGCAATAATTGAGAAATTACGAATGTTGTCCATTACCAAAAAGCGCTCTCTTTAGATTAGGAGCGTCACAAATTTCTTGTCGGAAAGGACTCGCGCGAAAAGACAGAAATAGCGGGTATCCGCTCGCGCCAAGCCTCCAGGTTAATTCACGCGAAATTCTATCATGAGGCTTGCGGCGCAAAAGGCCTCCATACATATGTCGTTACGCTTTTGAAACCCTTCTTTTTAAGGGGAATTTCCACGCGAGAATCGAACTTCGATTAGACTTAGCGCCCTAATAAGAAAGACCTAACGAGATAACCTATGGCAAGACGCCTATTTAAGCCAGATACGACGCCCGAAACTCTGACAGAAGAAAGCCGCGAGCTCCTTAACCTCGCGTATCGCGCTTCTGACTCAACTTCAAACTTTGAAGACCGCTTGGTTGCTGAAAAAATCGAAGCGCTTTGCAGTGCATTGCTTTCCCGCGGCATCGATTCGGATATTGAGGCAGCTCTTTCGCTACTAAAGGCCGCAGAAGGCACGCAATACGATGATCTCCTTGCGTTAGCCGAAGGATGCGCTGAGTATTATTCGGACAAAGATGGGGCGCATCTTTTGGTTCTTATCCCCGTTCTCGCTTGGAGTCGCTACAAAATTGCTTTTGGGAAAATGCCTCAAGAGCTCTCTTACGAAATCGCAAAGCTTTATAAGAGTCATTTCGCAAGCCCCAAAGCGCACGTTTCGATTGGAAATAGCCTTATTGCGGCCGAACACATCCCCGAGCGCCTGACAGAAGTTCGTAGCCTTTTGTCGCGCCTTGTAAAGCCAAAGAAAGACGCCTCTGTTGTCGATATCTCGTACCTACTTACTGCTGACCCCACCGATGAATTTTCTGATGTGCGCTACGTCGCCCTCGGGGTTTCAGCAGAAACCGCAACTGAACTTTTTGATCGCTTTAGCTCGGAAAGAATAGAACTCGCTCATAAACTCATGGACTTTTCTCTTAAAGCCCGCGCGGTGCTTCGTGAATTTATGACAGGATCCATGCTTGAGGTGCAAGCGCCAGCGGCCTTTTTTACGGCCTGGCGACAAGCGGTTGCTTCCGAGCGGCTCTTTTCTTTAAAAGCGCTCGTTAAATACGTTTGCATCGATAAGATAAGGCCAGAAAAGTTGATTGCCACAACGGCAATCTTCTCCAATCTCTCAGAGAATCATGCCGCAGAACCCCAACCCGAAGTTCGCATCGGCATCTCCTTTACGTTTGATGCCAATCGCATTGTCGCGGGTGTTGTCTGGCCCTGTGAACCCGCAGAATTAGAAATCGCGCAAGGCTTTGCCAAAGAAATCTTAACGCTCGAAGGGATTAAAACGGTTGTCGCTCACGACCAGCTTTTCCCCTTAGAGTGGTGCGAGCAGTGTGGCGCGCCTTTGTACGCTAATCCTGAGGGCAATGTCACACATGTGGAAAAACCCAATATCCCTCGGGAAGACCTGAATTTCAAGCCCACACTCAATTAAGCCGCGAATCTTAATTCGGACTCTTCATTTTCAAATTTCCAGGTAACGAAAACCCCCGAGGGAGAAACCAACTCGGGGGTTCGGGACTAAAAGGAGTTAACCTTTAGAGTTCGCCCATGAGCCACTTCATCGGGATGATCGAAATCTTCGGGAAGACCGTGAGAACGAGCAACACGATAACTTCCGTAATGAGGAACGGGATCAACTTGACAATCAATTCGACGAACTTGATGTTACCGATACCGCAGACGACGTACAAAATCGTTCCAACCGGAGGCGTAATAACGCCGATGCCGAGGTTGAGAATGAAGATGAGGCCGAAGTAGTACGGATCGATACCAGCACGAAGAATCAACGGATAAAGCACTGGTGCGAAAATGAGCACGTTCGGTGTCAAGTCCATGACCATACCAATCAAGAACACGAAGAGGTTGATGACGAGCATGAGCATGAGCGGGCTGTGCAGCAAGGGCTCAAAGAGCCAAACAATCTGCTGCGGAATCTGAGCCATCGTAATGAAGAAGCCGACGGCGGAAGCACCCGTAACAATCAACATCACGGCAGCTGTCGTACGAGCCGAGCGAGCAGAGACTTCCAAAAGGTCAAGGACCTTCATTTCACGATAGTAGAGCAGGCACACGATAATCGCGTACACAGCAGCGAATGCACCACCTTCAGTCGGTGTGAAGACGCCAAAACGAATACCACCAAGGAGCAGGACGGGCAGCAAGAAAGCTGGCCACGCATCAAGGCAAATCTTGATCTTTTCTTCACGTGTGAAGGTAATCGTTTCGTTGTAACCGTCTTTGCGGACGATGAAGTACCAGCAAACGCACAACGCAACACCGATAAAGATGCCAGGGAACAAGCCAATCATGAAGAGCTTCGTAATCGAAAGCCCACCAACGGTTGCGCCCAACATAATGAAGTTTGTCGAGGGCGGAATAATCGGTCCAATAATAGCGCCAGAGGCGATAACCGCACCCGCACGACCTGGGTTGTAACCCACGTTCTTCATCATCGGCAACAGTAAGCCACCGATAGCCGCAGCTTCAGCGACTGAGGAGCCCATTAAGCCAGCGAAGATGATCGAGGCAACGATAGCGGCATAGCCTAAGCCACCGCGAACGTGACCAATCATTAACTGAGCCATCTGCACGACGCGGTAGCTCAAGCCACCTTCTGTCATGATTTCACCGGCGAAGATAAAGAACGGGATGGCCATCAGAGGATAGTTATCCGCTGCGTCGACCATCGAAGAAGCAATCATCATCGGGTCCCACAATCCAGCATGTGCCATCAAGACGAGTGCGCACAGGATTAACACGATACAAATTGGGACACCGATAACAAGGAATCCAAAGAGGGAGGCTAAAAATAGAAACAGTTCCATAGATCTCTCTCCTTAGAGCGAATTGCTCGTATCGGGCATGTCCGGGATTTCTTTCTTTTCTTTAGGAGCGTAGTCGCTCATCGGACGTTTCCATTCATTCCAGAGGTCACGGAGCAAGATGATCACAGCGCAGAACGCCATCACAGGCACTGGTCCATTGACAACTGTCATATTTAAGTTGGTCGACACCGTGTAGGTATCGTATGTGGTCATAACGTGGTAGATGCCACCTTCGAGCAAAATCGCCATAGCATAGATAGAAAAGGCGATAGCAATCAGGTTCACATAGCGACGAACTTTGCCGTGCAAAAGATCGACAAAGAGGTCAACAGCGATATGACGACGACGGTAGAAAGCTTCAATACCGCCAAAGAACGTAATGTACATGAAGAGATAGCGAGACCACTCTTCACTCGGAGCGTAGGAAGAACGGAACACATAACGCAAGAAGGCGTTATAGAAGACCAAACCGATCATCCCTAAAAACACG
>CAVCTI010000060.1:0-3566 GCA_963604755.1 Duodenibacillus sp.
GTCGTAACCAGCGGTTTTAAGTTTAGTAATCGCTGGACTTTGAGGGAGCGTGAAGTTAAGAAGTGCTCGAGAGCCTGCTGTTGTCGTAAAGCCGTCAACAGCGATGTTGTCTTTAACAAGGATGTGGCTGCCCTTCGTTAAGTCAAGTTCCCGGCGGACCCGAATCGCGTGAAAGATTTCCCCGTAGATCGAAAGCCGATCTGACAAACGAGAAGCAGGTAAGTTTTCAAAAAGAGGATAGACGCCAAAAGTTTCTTCCTTAACCTCACAGTGATTCTTTTTCACGGCCTAATCCTCCAAAAACGAAAAACCCGCAGAGTCACCTGTGCGGGCTTTATGTTGGCTTATGTATTGATTACTTATCTAAGCCAAAGGCATCGTGCAAAGCACGCACAGCAAGTTCCATGTACTTATCTTCGAGAACGATACTTAACTTAATTTCAGAAGTACCAATCATGAGAATGTTAATGCCTTCTTTGGCAAGAGCCTCGAAAGCGGTACTTGCGACACTCGCGTGAGTTCTCATGCCGACACCGACAACGCTCACCTTCGCAACCGATGTTGATGTGTGAACATCCAATTTTCCGGTTTCTGGCGTCACTTCTTTGTTGATAATCTCAAGGGCATTTGTGAGGTCAGAACGTGGCAACAAGAAAGAGAAGTCCGTTGTTCCATCCAAACCAACGTTTTGAACGATCATATCCACATCGATGTTGTGGCGTTCAATCGGTCCCAAAATCTTATAGGCAACGCCAGGAATATTCGGGACTTTAATCAAAGTGACTTTGGCTTCGTCTTTGGTGAAGGCAATGCCAGAAATTAGGGGTTTTTCCATCATGTTATCCTCGTTGACGGTAATGAGAGTGCCGGAGGTTTCTTCCTCTTCTAAGGGCATCTCTGGGTCAGTTAAACTCGAGAGAACTCGAACGGGCATCTTGTACTTGTCGGCAAATTCAACGCTTCGGGTCTGCAAGACTTTTGAACCCAAGCTTGCCAACTCAAGCATTTCCTCTGAACTCAAGGACGCTAAGCGGCGAGCCTTGGGTTCAATGCGGGGGTCAGTTGTGTAAACGCCATCGACGTCTGTGTAAATCAGGCACTCGTCAGCTTTAAGAGCCACGGCAAGAGCAACGGCGGAGGTGTCCGACCCGCCACGACCCAATGTTGTGACGTTTCCATCGGGGTCTTTCCCCTGGAAACCGGCGACGATAACGACTTTGCCTTCATCCAAGGATTCACGGATGGGACCCGCGTCAATGCTTTCAATACGCGCCTTTGTGTAGGCCGCATCTGTGTGAACGCCCACTTGTGTGCCGTTGTAGCTTACGGCCTCAACGCCAATGGCCTTTAAAGCCATCGCAAGCAGGCCGATACTCACTTGTTCGCCCGTACTTGCAATCACATCCAATTCCCGAGGATCGGGATTGGGCATAATTTCTTTAGCAAGAGCAATCAAGCGATTTGTCTCTCCGCTCATCGCAGAAACGACAACGACCATACGGTTACCCGCACGATGCCACTTAGCAACACGGCGAGCAACGTTCTTAATTCGGTCGGTTGACCCCATTGAGGTACCGCCATACTTCTGAACAATCGTCTTCATAAATCTTTCTTTCAAAAATAAAAATCGCCTCTTATCCTACAGTAGAGACGCGAACTCTGCATAAGAAGAGAGAGCCTTAATATCGTTTCTTCCCATCAGGGCAAAATTACTAATCGCAATTGCCTACACGAGAGTAGAAATTTATCGACTCTTTTAACTTAGAACTTCAAAGTTCTTAGAGATTTATTTGTCACAAATAATCTATAATATTTGTGACAAAGAGAAAACAATATGACTGTTGAAGAAACCATACTCGCTAAGATGAATCGCTATCCAAAAGGGAAAGCGTTTGTCGCTCGCGACTTTATGGGAAAGCACTCCTATGAAGCCGTACGAATGGCTCTTGCCCGCCTCGTAAAACGCGGAGAAATTCGCCGCGTTAAGCGTGGCGTCTACGACATTGCTCCCTTTAGCGAGTTTCTACAGGAAGAAGTCGATCCCTTTCTCGATGAATTCGCAAAGGCGAAGGCGAGAAGCTTTTCTTGGACCATTGCCCCAGAAGAGCAGTACGCCATCAATCTCTTAGGGCTTTCGACACAAGTTCCTGCCAAAGTCATCTATTCAAGCACAGGTCCTTACCGCAAATACAAAATCGGTAATGCTCACATCGAGTTTCGACATAAGGCTTCGCGCGAGTTAGAAGGTATGTCACCGAAATCCGTGCTTGTTGTCTCTGCCTTAAAAGGGATTGGCAACGGAAACGTCACAGACAAACACATTGCCATTTTGAAAGACAGGCTTACTGCTAAAGAAAAAGTCAATTTAAGAAAGGAAACGATTCAAACACCAAAATGGATGCACAAAGTCATTGAAGAAGTCTGCAAAGGATAAGGCCATGTACAAACTCGCTCTCGAATCTGACCAAAACCGACAGTATGTTTTCAACCGTTGTGCCAACAAAACGGATATCCCGATAGCGCTCGTCGAAAAGGACTTTTGGGTATGCCTTCTGCTCGATTACCTCTTTCATAAAAGTAAGATGGGGCCACACATTGCTTTCAAAGGCGGCACCTGTCTATCTAAGGTCTACAACGCAATCGACCGCTTTTCTGAAGACATCGACTTAATACTTGATTGGAGAGTCTTAGATTACGAGGCCAATGAACCTTGGCTAAACCGCAGCAAAACACAGCAAGTGAAATTTAATGATGAGGCAAACGAGAAAACGGCGGCCTTTCTTCAAAGCACTCTGATTCCTTCTATACGGGAGGATTTTCAAAAGTTTTTAGGTAGGTCAATTGACGTCGCTCTTGACAAGAACTATAAACAAACGGTGAACTTTTACTATCCCGCAACAAGTAGCGATGAGTCAATTCTGAAACCAA
Source organism: Duodenibacillus sp. (assembly GCA_963604755.1). GTDB lineage: Bacteria > Pseudomonadota > Gammaproteobacteria > Burkholderiales > Burkholderiaceae_F > Duodenibacillus. Next base: position 2,929 of record CAVCTI010000060.1, read on the forward strand.
TTCGGCTTAAGATTGGAGCATTAGCAGCGTGGTCTCCTTGGTGTTACAGACCCATTGCTTCTCATGTTGCCGAAGTTTTCCCACAGCACTTTGCACAACCGAGCACCGTTGTAAGAGCGACTTCGATTGAAAGAAGCTTTTGGGAAAAAGCGACCATCCTCCATCAAGAGGCGCACCGACCTGAAGGCTCGCGCGTACCAGGAAGGTACTCGCGTCACTATTACGACTTATATCGGCTCGCAAAATCGCAATACAAAGAATCCGCACTGCGTGAAGTCGAACTTCTTAAGAAAGTTGCAGCATTTAAAGAAAAGTTTTATCCACGCACGTGGGCGCGTTACGACTTGGCAGCCGCCCCTCAAACTTTGAAGCTAATCCCTGAAAAGCACGTTGAAATCGAATTGCGACGCGACTATGCGGCAATGCAGGATATGCTTTATGGCAAACATCCGACGTTCGATGAAATTCTTGACACACTTAAAAAGCTTGAAAACGAGATTCACGCCCTAAAAAAGATCACGATTAAAGCGTAGGAAAAGCGCTAGTAGCGTAAACTTTGGGCTACGCAACAAGAAGTCCACTCCCAATAATTATTCATTGCCTATCGAGTCTACTATGCAAGAGACGCACCTATATAT
>CAVCTI010000061.1:0-6516 GCA_963604755.1 Duodenibacillus sp.
TCAATTAAATCAAAGAGTTACAGCCTCTTGAAAGACTCCGTTTTGGACACTAGTGTAAAAAGGAAAGAGTTGTTGCTTACAGGGTGAGGCTCCCTTGATTTCTTAAACTAGAGGATAAGAAAGAATGCAACGCGAAGAAAAAGAGGAGGGAGTTCTTTTCTCTTTGGTGAAATTTTTAGCAAAAAGATTTTTAAGAAAGGCGCTTAGCCGTAACGAGTAGAATCTCTTTTCTAAGAAATAAGGAGCCACTTTCGCTTTATGCCTCGTTTTGTGCCCGATTATCACGCGCCGCGCTCGATTCCAGGACGTCACTTACAGACAATCCTTCCTGCGCGGTTTTTTAAGCGCCCTGAAGTGAAATATCGCCGTGAAGAGGTGGATACGCCTGACGGCGACTTTATGCTTTGGGATTGGGCTGAACCCGCGCCTGCCTCCCCTTTAGCTCCCCTTCTCGTGCACTTTCACGGGCTTGAAGGCGACTCTTCAAGCCACTACGCTGAAGCCCTGATGGCCCATTGTGTGAAAAACGGGGTTCGTGGCGTTGTGGCGCATTTTCGAAGTTGCGGCGGAAAGATCAATCGCTTGCCGCGTGCTTATTTTGCAGGAGACACGGCAGATAACTTTTGGGTCTTAAAAACAATTCACGAGCGTTTCCCGAAGGCACCGATTTTTGCTGTTGGGGTAAGTTTAGGTGCCAATCAACTCGCGAAATGTTTGGGTGACAAAGGGGCTGAGGCGAAATTCTTATCGGGCGCTGTTGCGGTTGGTGCCCCGCTAGATCTCGTAGCCGGAACCGAAATCATGCTTCGGGGCGCCAATATTCTTTATGGGAAGATGTTTCTTTCGACACTAAAGAAAAAAGCGCTTGAAAAAGCGAAACTCTTTCCCGACATTATTGACGCAAAAGCCATTGCTGCGACAAAAGATCTTTACGAATTTGACAATATCTACACGGCTCCCATTCACGGGTTTCGTAGTGGCATGGATTATTGGACACGGTGCTCAGCTAAACCCGTACTCAATAATGTCCAAGTCCCACTATTAGTCCTTAATGCGCAAAATGATCCCTTTATGCCAGCCTGGGCGCTTCCAGGCGTTGATGAAGTAAGTCGCTCGGTTTACCTGGAATACCCCAAAGAAGGAGGCCACATTGGATTTCCGATTTTTGAGCATGGGAAAGGTTCTTTAGCGTATTTACCACGCCGCATCTTTCGCTTTTTTAGAGAAGCGCTCGCAGATCAACGATAACGCACTATGACGAAAAGCATCGCCATTCTTATTGTCAATACCGGGTCGCCTGCAGCACCGACGGCGGAGGCTCTTGCGCCTTACTTAGAAGAATTCTTAAGCGATAGGCACATCGTGGATTTGCCGCCTTTTCTTTGGCTTCCCATTTTGCGCCACTTCGTGATTCCTAAAAGAAAAGAAGCTTCAGCAAAACGTTATCAGCAAATTTGGACTCAAAGCGGGTCGCCTTTACTAGCGCACACAAAAAATACCGCTAAGAAGCTTCAAACTTCTTTAGGAGAGGGATTCTCGGTTTTCTATGCCATGCGCTATGGCGAACCATCGATTGAAAAGACACTACAAGCGATTGCAAAAGAGAATCCCGAGCGTCTTTTCTTACTTCCTGCTTTTGCTCAAGAGGCCCGAGAAACCCGAGGGACAATTGAGGATGCTTTTAAAGAGATTTCTCAAAAACTCAAATGGGCAATTGCTTATGAAGTAATTCCTTCGTGGTTTGAAGAGACCGATTACATTCAAGCTTTAGCGGGTAGCGTAAGAAGTTCCAGGATTGATTTAAAGACAACACGCCTTATCGCAAGCTTTCACGGAATTCCCGTCAAACACGCTGCCCGTTATACGTACGAGTGTGAGAAAACAAGAGAACTCCTAGAAAAAGAACTCGGGCTAGAAAAGGGAGCGATTCGTATGGCCTATCAATCCAAATTCGGTTTTGGCCATTGGACGGCGCCCCATATCCGAACTGTCATTGAAGAAGAAATTTCGCGCAAAACGGAGAACCTTGCCATCCTTTGCCCAGGATTCTCAGCCGACTGCCTTGAATCCTTAGAAGAAATTGCTGTTGGGTATCGCGATCTTTTCTTAAGTGGCAGGGGAAAGACTTTTACCTATATCCCCGCCTTAAATGAAAGTGATGCGGCAATTGCCCTTTACGAAAAAATGATCCGCAAGGCTTTAAGATTAGATTCGGTTTGATGCAATTGAAAAGAGGCTTCTTTGCCCCCATATAAAGAGAACCAATGGATGTATTGGAGAACGATGTGATGAATGAAGAAACTACCGTCAATCCAGCAGAAGAATTAAAGAAAGCGGCCCAAAAGGCAGAAGAAACCCCTGAAAATAAAGAAGAGGATTCAACTCCCGAAGTTGGTGGCTCTGAAGATAAAGTTGAAATCGATGATGATGGCGCGATGCGAGATTTAGCCAAAGAACTGCGTGAAGCTAAAGACGAAGCCGCTAAACACTATGAGCTTTACATTCGAGCGGCAGCCGAGATGGAAAATACGCGCCGCCGTTGCGCACAGGATGTGCAAAAGGCGCAGCTTTTCGGGATTGAAAAGTTTGCTAAAAACCTTCTACCTGTCATCGATAGCCTAGAAAAGGCCCTTGTGGCAGCAAAGGAGGCCGATGAAGCCACTCGCACCGGGTTAGAGGTCACCATGAAGCAGTTTGAGCACGCTTTAGAAGTCTCTGGCATGAAAGAAATCAATCCAAAAGGCGCCGCTTTTGACCCCAACGTTTCACAAGCGATTGCCATGGTGCCAGCAGACGCCGAACACGCCGCAGGAACCGTTGTTGCGGTTTTCCAGCGCGGCTGGACGTTAAATGAGCGAGTCTTACGTGCGGCGATGGTAAGCGTTGCCAAGTAATCTAGTCGCCAAAATGGAAAAGAACGTCTCTCAGAGAATTTCCCTAAAGACGATTGATTCAAAAAGAGAAAGGAGCTAAAAAGCTCCTTTTTTCATTTTCCGCGTTGAAATTTCGCCTGATTATCCCCATATACGTTGCATCGGATGATTTGGGATGAAAACCCCAGGTCAATGAAAGAACATTTAGGAAAAAAAGAATTTCAAAGAAGGAATGAACGCTATGTCGAAGATTATTGGTATCGACCTTGGTACGACAAACTCAGCCGTTGCCGTCATGGAAGGCGACAAAGTGCGCGTCATCGAAAACTCCGAGGGCGCTCGTACAACCCCCTCGATTGTTGCGTATCTCGATAATGGGGAAATTTTGGTGGGTGCGACAGCGAAGCGCCAGGCCATTACGAACCCGAAAAACACGCTTTTTGCCGTCAAGCGCTTAATCGGCCGTCGCTATGAAGATGCCGAAGTGCAAAAGGATATTGGTCGCGTCCCATTTAAGATTGTTCGCGCAGAAAATGGCGACGCCTGGGTGCAGGTTCTTGAAGAGAAGAAGCTTGCTGCCCAACAAGTCTCTGCTGAAGTTCTTCGTAAGATGAAGAAGACCGCTGAAGACTACTTGGGTGAGCCCGTTACAGAAGCTGTGATTACGGTTCCTGCTTACTTTAACGATAGCCAGCGTCAGGCAACAAAGGATGCGGGTCGTATCGCTGGTCTTGAAGTGAAACGCATCATCAATGAACCGACCGCTGCCGCCTTGGCTTTTGGTATGGATAAGATGGGTAACGCCGATCGTAAGATTGCCGTTTACGACTTGGGCGGTGGTACCTTTGATATTTCTGTTATTGATATCGCTAACATCGATGGCGATAAGCAGTTTGAAGTGCTTTCGACAAACGGCGATACGTTCTTAGGTGGTGAAGACTTCGATCAGAGATTGGTTGATTATCTTATTTCTGAATTTAAGAAGGATTCGGGGATTGACCTTTCAGCTGACGTCCTTGCTTTGCAGCGCTTAAAGGACGCTGCGGAAAAAGCCAAGATTGAACTCTCGAGCCGCCAAGAAACGGAAATTAACCTTCCCTACATCACAGCTGACGCCACAGGCCCCAAGCATCTAAACATCACGATTACACGTGCTAAGTTCGAGAGCATGGTTGAAGACCTCGTGCAAAGGACAATCGAACCGTGCCGCCGCGCCTTAAAGGACGCTGGCGCGACAACAGCTGATATTTCTGATGTAATCTTAGTTGGTGGCCAGTCTCGTATGCCGCGAGTGCAAGAAGTCGTTCGCGAGTTCTTCGGTAAAGAGCCCCGCAAGGACGTAAACCCTGATGAAGCCGTGGCTATTGGTGCTGCTATTCAAGGCTCTGTGTTAACTGGCGAACGTCACGACGTGCTGCTTCTCGATGTGACTCCTCTTACCTTAGGTATTGAAACCTTAGGGGGCGTGATGACTTCGATGATTAAACGCAACACGACGATTCCGACAAAACACGCTCAGGTTTTCTCAACAGCCGAGGATAACCAGCCAGCGGTCACAATTAAGGTCTATCAGGGCGAGCACGAGATGGCTGCTTCCAATAAGCTCTTGGGTGAATTTAACTTAGAGGGCATTCCTCCATCTCCAAGAGGTTTGCCGCAAATCGAAGTGACCTTTGATATTGACGCAAACGGCATCTTGCACGTTTCCGCCAAGGATAAGGCCACAGGGAAAGAAAACACGATTACGATTAAGGCAAGCTCGGGACTATCGGAAGAGGAAATCAAACGCATGGTTTCTGACGCTGAAGCCAATAAAGCCGAAGACCATCGTCGCTTTGAACTCGCGCAGTCTCGTAACCAGGCCGATGCGGCGATTGCTCAGATTCGTAAGACATTAAAGGATTTGGGCGACAAGGTCGAAGGCACTGATCGCGCCGCTTGCGAATCCGCGATTAAAGACGTGGAAGCGGCCGTGAAAGGTGAAGACAAAGCCGCGATCGATAAGAGCGTTGAAGCGTTAATGGGCGCTGCGCAAAAGATCGGGGAAAAGATGAATGCGGCAGCAAAGGCTGCGGAAGCTAGTGCGCAAGAAGCCGCGTCTAAAGCTGAAACTCAATCTCAGGCGAAAAAACCTGAAGACGACGTTGTCGATGCCGAATACAAGGAAGTTAAGCACTAAACGCAGGTAGGGTAAAACAAAGAAATTTGAGTTTTACCCTTAGTGAAGAAAAATCGGGTCGAGAGCGTAAAAAAACGCACTCGACCCAAAGTTATTTAAAGATGAATGGATAGCCAATCATGGCCGAACAAGATTATTACGAAACGCTCGGCGTAGCCCGCAGCGCAAGTGACGATGAAATTAAGAAAGCGTACCGGCGGCTAGCGATGCGCTATCACCCCGATCGCAATAACGGGGATAAAGCGGCCGAAGAAAAATTTAAGCAGGTCGGAGAAGCGTATTCCGTTCTTTCAGACCCGCAAAAGCGTGCAGCTTACGATCGCTTCGGCAAGGCCGGAGTTGACCCAAGCGCCGCAGCTGGCGCAGGCGGTTTCGGTGGCTTTGGCGGTATGGGAGGCGCTGGCATGGGAGGTTTCGGGGATGTCGGAGACATCTTTAGTGAAATCTTCGGCGCTGCCGCTGGCGGCCGCACTCGTCGCGCGTCGGCAAGCGTTCGCGGCAACGACGTAAGTTACTCCTTAGAGGTCACTCTCGAACAAGCCGTTCACGGCGCAAAAACCGACATTCGTGTGCCGATTTGGGATGAGTGCCCGACCTGTCATGGATCTGGCTGTAAGCCTGGTACTGGTAAGAAAACCTGCCCGCACTGCCGTGGTACGGGAACGATCAGCATGAACCATGGTTTCTTACAGGTTCAGCAGACGTGCCCGTATTGCCACGGAACTGGCGAAGTAATCTCAGAGCCCTGTCCTGAATGCCGTGGTCAAGGGCGAGTGCGTAAAACAAAGACGCTTGAAATCGATATTCCTGCAGGGATTAATCACGGACAGCGTATCCGTCTTGTGGGTAAGGGAGAGCCAGGCGTTAAGGGCGGAGAAAATGGCGACCTTTATGTCGAAATTTTCATTAAGCCCCACGATATCTTCCAGCGCGATGGCGATGATTTACACGCCGATTTGCCGATTAGTTTTACGACAGCCGCTTTGGGTGGCGAGGTGACAGTACCTACGCTTGATACGCAGGCACGTATCACAATCCCTGAAGGAACACAGACAGGAAAGATTTTCCGCTTGCGAGCTAAGGGTGTACCCAATGTGCATACGCACGAAAAGGGAGACCTCTACGTGCACGTCTATGTTGAGACACCAGTGAAGCTTTCTGCAAAGCAAAAGAAACTCTTAAAAGAATTTGGTGAGTCAATCGAGGAAGGGGGCGAGAAGCATTCGCCGCAGACAACATCGTTCTTAGATAAGATGAAGAAATTCTTTGGTGGTTAATCGCAAACGGGGCTTCGGCCCCGTTTGTGTTAGATGGGATTCTTTACTCGAAAATTGGATCGAGCCAAACGCCGTGCGTTTTTACGCGTTTAGGTTGTAAATGATCATCATCTCTATACCACTTGATGATGTCGCACTTCTTCCCTGGGCAATTATAACTTTGTGTAGGGCGTACGCCTCCTCAGAC
>CAVCTI010000062.1:0-3810 GCA_963604755.1 Duodenibacillus sp.
GTGTTCACTCGGGGGACTCGGCCTGCTCATTGCCGCCTTATAGCCTAAGAGAAGACATCTTAAAAGAAGTGCGTCGTCAAACCGTTTTGATGGCAAAGGCCTTGGGTGTTGTGGGTCTGATGAATGTGCAGTTTGCGATTAAGAATGCCGTTACCGAGCACGCTCAAGTTTACGTTTTGGAAGTCAATCCTAGAGCAAGCCGCACAGTGCCCTTCGTTTCTAAGGCAACGGGTGTTCAAGTTGCGAAGGTCGCTGCTCGCTGTATGGCAGGAGACTCGATTGCAAAGCAAGGCGTTCGTTTTGATCGGAAATCGACACACATCTGCGTAAAAGAAGCGGTGTTTCCCTTTACGAAGTTCCCAGGCGTTGATCCAGTGTTAGGCCCTGAGATGCGGTCCACTGGTGAAGTGATGGGTGTGGGTCGCACCTTTGGCGAGGCTCTCTTTAAGAGCCAGATTGGCGCAGGTAACACGTTGCCACCCGCAGGTTCCACTGTCTTTATTTCCGTGCGTGATGATGACAAAGCGCGTGCCATTGTCGTTGCCGCAGAACTTAGTGACGCAGGCTACAAGATCCTTGCTACAAAAGGAACAGCAGAGGCTCTTGCTCACGCTGGTATTGATTGCACCGTGATTAAGAATATTCGTGATGGAAGACCCAATATTCTCGATCGCATGAAAAACCACGAATTGCAATTGGTGATTATGACAAGCAATGAAACCAAAGACGAGATTGCGGACGCTCGTGCAATTCGTATGACGGCTCTTGCGAATTCCGTCACCTACTTTACGACGATTGCCGGAGGCCGCGCTGCGGTTGAAGGGATTAAACATCTAAAGGACGGAGAGGTTTACTCGTTGCAAGAGATTCACGCACACGAATAACGGAAAGTAGTAAAGAACTTCCCTCCCCTTCGTAATCTTAAGCGGGAGGGATTTTTTTCATCCCTCTCTCTTAAAATCGCACTTATGTTTAAAGAAATTAAAGAGCCACGTAAACCATGCTAGAGCATAACTACTACGGAAATTTCACAAAAACTGATTTTGTAAAGTTGCCAGAACTTATAAAGCGTTTCCTCAGTTACACCCAGTACAACACAACGTCTGACCCTGAGAGTGATACGGCTCCGTCAACAGCAAGGCAACTTACGTTTGCAAAACTCATAGCAAAAGAATTTGAAAGCGTTGGCGTTAAGGACGTCCACGTCACAGATAAAGGAATCGTTTTGGCCACTTTGCCAGCCTCAGCTGGATGTGAATCCTCTCCTGCAATCGGTTTTATCGCACATATGGATACGTCTCCAGAAGCCTCAGGAGATCCTGCGAAGTGGCAAGTCATTGATTATCAGGGTGGAGACATCGTTTTAAACAAAGAAAAAGATATTCGTCTTACATTGGAGCGCTTTCCTGAGGTTGCGAAATACGCGGGTCAACAACTCATCGTCACAGACGGCACCACACTTTTAGGCGCAGACGACAAGGCAGGAATTGCCATTCTTCTTGAGGGAGCGCGCTACTTTGTTAAAAACCCTAAAGCCAATCACGCCAAGCTTTGTTTTGCCGTCACTCCTGACGAAGAAATTGGTCGAGGCACAGAAAATTTCGACATTAAAGAGTTCGGAGCCCGGTACGCCTACACGTTCGATGGTGATGAATTAGGTGGTTTTGAAACTGAGACATTTAATGCCGCAGAAGCGAAGGTGCATTTTGAGGGCCTTAATGTGCATCCAGGGTCTGCGAAAGACAAAATGATCAACGCGATTCGTATGGCTTTGGACTTTGTTGGAAGGCTTCCTTCTGAATCGACTCCTGAGAAAACTGAAAGGTACGATGGGTTCTTTCACCCAACTGACTTGACGGGATCAGTGGGTGCTGCCGATTTGAAGCTTCTAATACGTGACCACAGTAACATGCGCTTTGAAGATCGTATGAACTATGTTCGTAAGGTCGTCGAAGACATGAATAAGATCTGGGGCAATCGCGTAAGTCTCGATATGAAAGTTCAATATCGAAACATAAAGAACTATTTGGATACGCAGCCAGCCGTGTGCGACATCGCTCGCAAAGCTTATCAACGCCTTGGGATTGAAATTGTTGAAAAGCCCGTGCGCGGCGGAACCGACGGGTCGCTCCTTTCGGCTCGTGGATTGCCGACACCGAACATCTTTACTGGGGGCATGAATTACCACGGCGTCTACGAATGCTTATCAGTCACAGGAATCCAAAAGGCTCTAGAAGTTGCAATTGAATTGGGAAAAATTTCAAGTGAAGTAACTACGCTCGATTAGAAGCGCTTCGTTTTTTCAAGGTAAAAATATCCCTCCGAATCGATTTTTGAGGCGGAGGGATTCTTCAAATCTAGATTTCAAATACGCCCTTGACGATGATTTCTCCAAAGCGCATTATACCGCGGCCCTTAGCAAAGACATCCGTCAAGTTAAAGTTCTCATCAAAGAGTAATGCATTTGCCACAGCGCCAACGGCAACGCGACCTTGATCTGTAAGACCATGGGAATCTGCGACGTTACGTGTGATAAAGCCTAAGGCCGTTGGGATAGGCATCTTGTAATTACCAATTAACTCTTTAACGGTAGAGAGATTGCATTCGATACCGCAAACTGCGAGTCCTACCATATTGCCCTTCTCATCAAATCGAGGCATCGAGCCGTGGCCGTCAGAAGACATCGTTATGAGTTTCGGATTGGCACCTGCTTCAAGCGCATGGACAAAAGCGAGTGAAGCACCTTCACCAAAGCATGACGAACCCCCTGTCGTGATATCGATGTAGCCGCCTGCCTTATTAAATTCAACCGCTCTATCGAAAACATGGCGAATGCGTGCGCAGTGTGTTGGGCGAATGTGCTTGATTGGGAAACCTCGAGAAACAATCTCGCGATACATATCGAAGGCCCCAGCAATGTCGCCCGAATGAACATGCAAGACACCAATCTTTCCGGAAATCATGCCAGCCAAACGAATGTCAGCTAAAAGGTGAGTAACTTCGTCGATTGTCGGGAAAGAGCTTCTGTGATCACCAAGCGCAATCTTCACGCCTAAGCATTCAGGAATCGTAAAGATATCTTTGGCAGCATCGCCACAGATTGTGGTAGGTGGATAGTGGTAATTACTTGTGAACATCCACGTATTCACGCCCTCAACAGATAAAGCGCGGACTTTGGCAAGAAGATTTTCAATCGAGCGCGAGATAAAGTCAGTGCCAGAAACCCCTACGACATTTGTGGTCCCGCAAGCGACGAGTTCTGAAAAATTGAGTTCGGGCGTACGCGATACGGGACCACCTTCTCCGCCACCTCCTGTGACGTGAATGTGTTGATCGAAAAAACCAGGGGTCAGTATTTTTCCCTTTGCGTCGATTCTCTCAATCTCAGGGAGAGTGACATTAAGATCTTTATCAACTGCATAGAACCGATCGTTGATGATTAGAACGTCACGCACGCCCAAATCATCGGGCGAAAAAACGTGCGCATTGCAAATCAATGTTGCTTGTCTCATTTAGAGCTCCAAAATAATGATGAGCGACAACCGTTAACTCTAAGTTTAACGGAGATAGCCTTTTATAAAGACAGCGAGAGTACTGAACTTCCCTTACAGCAGATAAGCCATATAAGCAGGAAGGTACAGAATCTCCTTATCGCGATATACATCTTTTGTGCAAAGCACGTAACGTGTACCGAGACGACTAGAAAAGCGCTTTACAAATAAATCGAGAGACGCGTGACAAACTCTCGGGGACGATTTAACCTCAATCGGACAAATCTTTTTTTCACGTCGAATAAGAAAGTCAATTTCG
>CAVCTI010000063.1:0-5989 GCA_963604755.1 Duodenibacillus sp.
CTTTGTGCTCACCGTAAACAAGGCGAGAACGGCACCAGCTAATTCTCAGATGCTTTTTCGCTCGCGTAATCGCAACATATAGTAGTCGCCTTTCTTCGGCGAGTTTTCTCTTGGGGTCTTCTTGGTCTTGTGCTTTATGCGGAAACGTCCCCTCTTCCAAACCACACAAGAAAACCGTATCGAATTCAAGGCCTTTGCTCGCGTGCACAGTCATTAATTGAACAGCGTCGGAACCGGCTTCGCTATTTCTTCCCTCGCTCTCAAGCGTGCATTGCGCGAGGAATCCATCCAAAGCGCTTAACCCGTCTTCGGTGTGGACTGCCATCGCGCTTTGCTCCTTATCTAAGCCATTCTCCTGCGCGTAAGTCGCCGCTGCCTGAATCAGTTCATCGAGGTTTTCTAGACGAATGGTTTTATCTTGTTGACTTTCGTAGTAAGCATAAAGCCCCGAATCTTTGATAACCCCTTTAACAAGGTCTTCAAGATTACTTTTCGCGTAGTCAAGTCGCATCTTTTCAATAAGATGCACAAATTCGACGGCTCGAGATAGTCCTGAAGTCTCATTAGCGTTGATGGCGGCAATGAGTGCACTCCATAAACTGATGTTTTGTGCCTGAGCTCGTTCGGTAATTTTCGCTAATGTTGCCTCACCAATGCCCCGTGTCGGCTTGTTAATCACACGTTCAAAATTCACGTCATCCGGGTGCGCCACAAGCCTTAAATAAGCGAGAACGTCTTTAATTTCTTGGCGATCGAAAAACCGCAATCCTCCATAGATGCGATATGGCACCATGTTGCTCATCAAAAACTTTTCAATGATGCGTGACTGAGCGTTATTGCGATATAGAACGGCAAAGTCAGAAAACCGAGCGCCGAGTCTGCGGCGGCTCATGATTTCTTGCGTGAGCGTATGCGCCTCTTCATTGGCGCTCATACATTCGTAAAGGCCAACGAGAGTACCGTCTCCTGCGCTTGTCCAAAGGTTTTTCCCTAAGCGGTCGCGATTGTTAGCAATCACAGCGTTAGCCGCATTCAAAATGTGCGATGTGGACCGATAGTTTTGCTCGAGTTTGACAACGTGTTTGACACCGTACTCATTGACAAAGTCGGTCATGTTGTCGACCCGTGCACCACGGAATGCATAAATAGATTGATCGTCGTCACCGACGCAAAAGACAGCGCCTTCACTCTTATTGGGATGCGAAAGCGCCTTAATCCACCGATACTGCAAGGCGTTTGTGTCTTGAAACTCATCGATCAAAATGAATTTAAAGCGGTTAGCGTAATGCTCACGCAGCAATTCGTTTCCTTCAAAAAGTTCAACACTCGATAAAAGAAGCTCCGCGAAGTCAACTAGCCCTTCGCGCCGACACAGGGCCTCATAACTTGAATAGATTTGAGCTGTCTCATCATTAAAACGCGTGCGCGGGAAATGAGCGGCACGAATGCCCCGCTCCTTTTCGTGATTGATGGCCCAGAGATGTTTTTTCGCGACGTCGTTATCGGCCTCTTTGTGTTTTCTTTTCAGTATTCCCTTAACTAAAGAGAGTTGATCGGATTGATCGATAATTTGAAAGGTTTGTGGTAGCCCCGCCTCTGCGGCATGCTGCCTTAGGAGCTTGTGGCAGATACCGTGGAAAGTCCCCACCCACATGGACCCGACACTTGCCCCGAGCATTGTCTCAAGCCGCGTTTTCATCTCGCGAGCAGCCTTATTTGTAAAAGTCACTGCAAGAATTTCCCAAGGCTTGGCTTTGCCTGTGGAAAGTAGCCAGGCAATCCGTGTAGTTAAAACTCGCGTCTTTCCTGATCCTGCGCCCGCGAGAATCAGAGCGTGCTCTGCGGGCAAAATAACGGCTTCACGTTGCTTGGGATTGAGTGTGTCAAGAATATCCATGTTTTCTCTATTTCAAAAAAAGTGGGAGGGATTGTACCGAGAAGAGTGCACAAGCAAAACACCTCATTTTGCGGCAAAACATTGTGTGAGATACGACAAAATGCCTAGGGAATCCTTAGAGAATGCGGAATATACTTATAACTTTCATTTTTAAGCTTTCCATCCGACAGGATTACGCATTATGCGCGAGACATATTCACCGCAAGAAATCGAATCTGCTGTCCAAGAAGACTGGCAGAAAAAAGACGTCTACCGTGCCATCGAGCACGCCCTTGACGCCAATGGCAAAGAAAAACCGAAATACTACGTTTGCTCGATGTTGCCATACCCCTCTGGGAAGCTACACATGGGGCACGTTCGCAACTACACACTCAATGACGTGTTGTATCGCTATCGTCGTATGACGGGCTACAACGTTATGACCCCAATGGGCTGGGACTCGTTTGGATTGCCAGCGGAAAACGCCGCTTTGAGTAAAAAAGTCCTTCCTTCCCAATGGACCTACAACAACATCGCCGATATGAAGGCTCAGATGAAGCCTTTGGGATTAGCTTTTGACTGGTCGCGTGAAGTTACGACCTGCAAGCCCGAGTACTACCGCTGGAATCAGTGGATTTTCTTAAAGATGCTCGAGCGCGGCATCGCTTATCGTAAGACGCAGGTCGTCAACTGGGATCCGGTGGATAAGACCGTGCTTGCAAACGAACAGGTAATTGATGGCTGTGGCTGGAGATCTGGCGCCAAAGTTGAAAAGCGCGAGATTCCTGGCTATTACCTTGGCATCACACAATATGCCGAAGAGCTTCTTGCCGATATCGATAAGTTAACAGGCTGGCCCGATCAGGTTCGCCGCATGCAAAAGCACTGGATTGGAAAGAGTACGGGTGTGAACCTGTCTTTCCCCTATGAGCTCGACGGTGAAAAGAAACTTCTCAACGTCTACACAACACGTGCCGACACCTTAATGGGTGTGACATTCGTTGCGATTGCTGCCGAACACCCGATTGCCAAACGCTTATCCCGCGACAGAGCCGATTTGAAGGCTTTCTGTGAAGAGTGCGCCAAGGGTTCTGTTTCCGAAGCCGATATGGCCACGATGGAGAAAAAAGGTATCCCCACGGGCTTTTATGTTCGCCATCCTCTCACAGATGAACCCGTCGAAGTGTGGATTGGTAACTACGTCTTGATGAGTTACGGTGAAGGCGCCGTGATGGGTGTGCCCGCGCACGACGAACGCGACTTTGCGTTTGCTAAGAAGTTCGGTCTTAAGATTATTCAGACCTGCCAAGTTGAAGGCGAAACCTTTAGCGAAGACGCCTGGCAAGAATGGTATGGCGACAAGACTCGCGATTTGAAGCTTGTGAACTCGGGTAAATTCAATGGCCTCGGCTTACATGAAGCCATCGATGCGATTGCCGAAGAGCTTGCCAAGAAGGGCCTAGGCCACAAGCAGACACAGTTCCGCTTACGCGACTGGGGTATTTCGCGTCAACGCTATTGGGGAACCCCAATTCCAATCATTCACTGCCCCAAGTGCGGTCCTGTTCCAGTTCCTGAAAAAGACCTTCCGGTTCTTTTACCCGAGACGCTTGTTCCCGATGGTTCTGGTAACCCGTTGACGAAGTGCGAAGAATTCCTTCGTTGCAAATGCCCCAAGTGCGGCGCTGATGCCCAGCGTGAAACCGACACGATGGACACCTTCGTCGATAGCTCTTGGTACTACATGCGTTATTGCTCTCCGGATTGCGACACAGCAATGGTCGATGAGCGTAACGATTATTGGAGCCCGATGGATCAATACATTGGCGGCATCGAGCACGCTGTGCTTCACCTCCTTTATGCCCGCTTCTGGACTAAGGTGATGCGTGACTTAGGGCTTGTGAAGTTTGATGAGCCATTTACGCGCCTCTTTACGCAAGGCATGCTCACGGCCGAATGCTTCTATCGCGATTTGCCCGATGGACACAAGCGTTGGTACTACCCCAATGAAATTACGATTGAGTACGACGATAAAGGTCGTCCTTCTCGCGTCACAGCAAACGATGATGGACAGCCGGTGTTTTCTGGCGGCATCGAGAAGATGAGTAAGAGTAAGAATAATGTTGTCGAGCCTGGTGACATTATTAAGAAGTTCGGTGCCGACACGGCTCGCACCTTCGTGATGTTTGCCGGCCCCCCTGATCAATCTGCTGCGTGGTCGAATTCTGGCGCAGAGGGTACTTATCGCTTCTTGCGTCGCCTTTGGGCTTGGGCCTATGCGCATCAAAAGGTTCTTGCTCCGAGCGCAGATGCCATCGACTACGCCAAGGCAAGCCACGAAGTAAAAACCTTCCGTCGTGAGATTTATCTTAATCTCAAGCAGGCGGAAAACGACTTTGACCGTATGCAGTACAACACAGTCGTTTCTGCCACGATGAAGATGATGAATCTCATTGATGGATTTGAGGCGACTGACGAACTCGGCAAAGCTGCGCTTTCTGAATGCTTTGGCATTCTCATTCGTACGCTTTATCCGCTCGCCCCCCACATCACCACAGTGCTTTGGAAAGAGCTCGGATACGCGGCGGCCTTTGGTGTTGAGTTACTCGATGCTCCTTGGCCCACAATCGATGAGAAAGCGCTTGTTGCTGACGAAGTTAAACTTGTCGTGCAAGTGAACGGCAAACTTCGTGGAGAAATTCACGTTGCGGTTGATGCAAGCAAAGAAGCCATTGAAGCCGCTGCCCTTGCCAACCCCGATGTCGCACGCTTTGTTGGATCGCTAAAGGTTCTAAAGACCATTCTTGTTCCAGGTAAACTCGTGAACATCGTCGCCAAGTAATTTAACGGCGCACAAAGTAAAACACCGCTTGAGTTTTTACGCTTAGGCGGTGTTTTTTTGCCCTTTAAGAAGGCGTGCTACCAATTCTCGCGATACTCAAATCCAATGTACGAGGAATGTTCGGATTTCTCAGCGCGCCGATAGCCAATTTTCAAGTCAAATTGCCAATCCTTAACAGCGTCCTTGCCTGTGTCCTCACCACCAAAACCTAAGAACCCGCCTTTTTTAATGGGAACTTTCTTAGAGGCTGCGATATTAAGTCCAATCTCAGCCGCGACTGACCACAATGGCGTTGATTGGAATGTGTCGTAATCAGGGGAACTGGTTTGCGTGGCAAGCCTTGATGTCGCCTTCCACTTTCTGTCACCAAAGGCAACCTTACCAAGGAGAGCCATTCGTGGTCTCACATAGCAATCGACAAAAGGCTCCCACGTCGCATCAGCCGTAAAGCCCGCTGTGACATCACCCCAAATGCGTTTATTTGCGCTCGTCTTAAAACCAACACCATATTCTCCGCTTTGTTCTGCTTGGTCTGTGACATCACCATCGGAGAATTTGGCCATGTATCCGTTAAGGGCAACAAAGGGGGTAATTGATGTATTGGAACCTTCAAAACGCTTGTCATAACGAGTCCCAAGTCCAAAAAACTTAATAACGGGCTCTGTCTTTACCCTGTGTTTAACCGCAGTGCGCTTTGCTGACATTTCAGCTCGCCCCACAGTGACACCAAGGCGAAGTTTGCTATCGTTTGACAATTCTCTTTCTGCAAAAAGAGAAGCATTCGCTAAAGCAGTGTCTCCTGTAATTCCATAAACCAAATCCGATTTAGTGGAATCGATTTTGCTTCCACCAACGGCAATGGAAGCGCTCCAATTTGCATTTAGACTACGGTCTGCTCCGAGTAACACCGAGGTGACTTTCCCTTTTAGACCCATGTTGGGAATTCTGTGGGTTTCTCTATTAGCCAACACCCACCAATGGTCAGGCTCTGTCGTGCGTGCCATCGAGCGCGTCATCATCTGAGTGTGCGTTGAATCGAATGCTCTTTCTGTAAGGACATGAAGACCTGAGGCCAAAGGTAGGAAAACCGTACTATCAACGTAATCAACGAAAGCGAGATCTCCAAGATTTGACTCATTAATTGCATCAACAATCAATTTAACGCCTGCTAAGCTAAAGTTCCCCCCTGCAATAAGAGCGTCTTCCGCTACTTTAACAGTGTTATAGGATTTAAGTCCCGCAACATTTTGCATATAGCGTCGCTCGATACG
>CAVCTI010000064.1:0-2825 GCA_963604755.1 Duodenibacillus sp.
GCGTTAGCCATGCAATAAACACAGACTTTATCGGACATAATTCAACTCGAAGAAAAAAAAGATGACAAGGCAAAAAGCCCCAAGAAAAATTTCGTGCTGATTCTAACAGTTCCGAGCAATCTCAATTGATGGGATTTTTGGGTGTTTTTCACAGGCTTCGAAATCAAATTCCCCAAAAAACAGCGTAGACTCAAGGAAACGCCTTTCTTTACCAATTTATTGTACGGAGTTCGGCAAAATGGCTATCCCGCGCTTTTACATTCCCAATGTCTCATTCCAAGTCGGTGTTCGCACGTATTTACCGCCTGCTGTTCGTCACCACGCTGGCCGCGTCTTGCGCATGGCCGCCGGCGAAAAAGCCAGTGTTTTCAACGGTTTAGGCGACATTGCCACAGGCCCTATCTCCTTTGAGGGGGACGATGCCTACATCACGATCGAAGAGCTTGAAAGACCAAAAACCGAGTCTCCCCTTTCAATTACCCTTGTTCAGGGCCTTATTTCTGCGGAAAAACTCGACTGGGTCGTGGAGAAAGCCGTTGAATTGGGTGTCACTCGCATTGTGATTGTTCCTTCGATTCGGTCAACGGCAAAGTTACCTGAAGATCGTCGTGACAAACGCCTAACGCGCTGGATGGACATTATGCATTCGGCTTGTGAACAGTGCGGCAGAAATTCCATTCCAACGCTTGAATTTATGCAATTTGAAAAGGCGATGGAAAACATCAAGGCCGATCGCCGCTATATGCTTGCTTTATCAAGCACCGTAGCCCCAAGACTCACACGCATCTCGTCAGTGGCGTTTGCCGTGGGTCCAGAAGGAGGCTTTTCCGCGACCGAAATCGCCATGGCTACCAAGTTCGGTTGGGAATCAGTCCTCATCGGACCACGGGTCTTACGTACCGAAACCGCAGGGCTTGTTGCTGCGACACTCGCGAATGCTGCAAGCGGAGACATGAAGTTTTATTAAAATGCAATCTTCTTAAAGAAGCGAGGCTTACTTTTCAGTAGCTTCGCTTTTTTTTGCCGATTTTTTGCGAGAGAACCAAAATAAGAAAAGCCCCACGCAGAAAACGGGAACAGTAAGCCACTGACCTCTAGATAGCCCAAATAATCCAAATCCTAAATACGCATCGGGCTCTCGGAAAAATTCCACAATAAAGCGCGCAAGAGCGTATCCCAAACAAAAGATTCCTGCTACACGCCCTGCAGGACGCGGTTTTTTCGAATAAATCCAAAGAAGAAGAAAGAGTAAGAGTCCCTCGCCTAAGGCTTCATAAAGTTGCGACGGGTGACGGGGAAGATTGGTCCCTGACTGTGGAAAAACCATTGCCCAAGGAAGCGTATCACTAGCAACACGCCCCCAAAGTTCGCCATTGACAAAATTACCGAGCCTCCCAAAGAAAATCCCGAGAGGAGCCATCGGAACAACAAAGTCAGCGACAGAAAGAAAGCCCCTCTTTGTTGTCCGAGAAAAATACGCCATAGCAAGAATTGCTCCTATCATGCCACCGTGCGCGCTCATCCCGCCTTGCCAAACTTTCAGGATATCCAAAGGATGCGATAGGTACCAACTTGGCTGATAAAAAAGACAAAATCCGATGCGTGCGCCCAAAATAACGCCAAGCATTCCGTAAAAAAGCAAATCTTCAACAGCTTCAGCATCAAAGCCACGCCAAGTTTCTTTGGCGCGCAGCCGCCCCAATAACCAAAAGAGAGCGAAACCGGCAAGGTAGGCCAAGCCGTACCAGTGCACACTCACGGGGCCAATTGAAAAAGCAACAGGATCAAACTCGGGATGAATCATCGGTTTTGTTCTAAAAAAAGCAATATCACAAGCGCAATGATAAACTTGCGCATCCAATTATTTTGCCGATTGCATAACTTTTACGCCGTCGGCTTTCTCTGTTTATCCGATTTAAAAGAAAGGTTTTTTATGTCCGGTCACTCTAAATGGGCCAATATTCAGCATCGCAAAGGCCGTCAGGATGCCAAGCGTTCCAATTTGTGGACAAAGCTTGTCCGTGAAATCATCGTCGCAGCTCGTGTCGGCGGTGGCGGAGATCCTGATATGAATTCTCGTCTTCGTCTCGCTATCTCCAAAGCGCGTGAAGGCAATGTGCCAAAAGACACGATTCAGAATGCAATTTTGAAGGGAACCGGACAGCTCGAAGGCGTCAGCTACGAAGAAGTCCGCTATGAAGGTTATGGTATGGGCGGCGCCTCTTTGATTATCGATTGCACAACAGACAATCGCACCCGCACCGTGGCCGACGTTCGTCATGAACTCACCAAGCACGGTGGCAACCTCGGAACTGAAGGCTCGGTGTCTTTCCAATTTAAGCACTGTGGGGAATTCCTCTTTGCGCCAGGCACAAGTGAAGACAAGGTGATGGAAACCGCTTTGGAAGCCGGTGCCGATGACGTTGTCACAAATGAGGACGGTTCAATCGAAGTTGTGTGTGCGCCTGAAGCGTTTGATGCTGTGCAAAAAGGATTTGAAACTGCAGGACTAACACCGGTTTCAGCCGACGTCACCATGAAGCCCTTAAATGAAATTGAGCTCACAGGCGACGATGCAACGAAGATGCGTAAATTGATTGACGCCCTCGAAGACCTCGATGACGTCAGTAACGTTTACACAAGCGCCGTCTTTAGCGACGAGGAATAATGGATAACGACTCTCTAAGGGAGCCCGAAGGTCAACTACCCCTCTCTAAAGAGAGAGGCTTGTGAAAGCAAGTCTGGTTGATTAGCCCAAGTGCGGAGAAATCTGAACTACGTTGGTTAGGAATGTATAGGCACCGTGGGATGTAAATCCTAGTTCC
>CAVCTI010000065.1:0-3147 GCA_963604755.1 Duodenibacillus sp.
GGGTAGACCGTGGAATAGGCCACAATCGAAGCACTCGTTTCACTTAACTTTTCTGCATACGCCAGAGCAGGCAAGTTTGTCGTAGCCCCAGCCAAGAGCCCCGTGATGTGGTGGTAATTTAACTTATAGCGTAAACGCGCCACGATGCCCGTTAAGAGGCAGGGAATCACGGTAATAAGAACGCCAAGCCCCACATAAAGGAGACCATTGCCGTGCGTTAGGGCGTTAACGAAGTTTTCTCCCGCGGAAAGTCCGACACTCGCTAAGAAGATAGCAATACCGATTTCTCGAAGCATGAGGTTGGCTGAGTACGTTGTGTATGTCACGAGCTTAATGCGCGGCCCATAGTAGCCTAAGAGAATGGCAACGACTAAGGGGCCACCAGCAAGGCCAAGTTTTAACGCTACAGGCATTCCAGGCACTACCAAAGGAATGGATCCGACAAAAACACCGATTAAGAGCCCCAAGAAAATCACGATGATATTGGGGTGATCGAGTTTTTGAACTTGATTGCCAAGAATGCCAGCCAAGCGAGCAATCGATCTCTCGGGGCCCACGCAATAGACCTTGTCGCCTAAAAGAAGGCGTAATGACTTATGCGGGAAAAGCTGAATACCATTTCGGTAGACGCGTGTGATATTGACGCCATCGAGTTGGCTTAAATGGAGGTCACGCACCCGCGTACCATTGACGCGCTCACGCGTCACACGAATAAGAGAACTCATCACAGGCGAATGTTTGTCGCTCGCTAAGTCTGTTGTCGTATTCTCTCGACCAAAGAAAGCTAAGAGTGCATCCTTATCGTCTGGCTCAGCAACAATACGCATCACGTCACCGACGTGAAGAACGCTAGTTCCCATGGGGCTTGTGACATTGCCTTCGTGCATCAATCTCGAGCAAATAAAGGAGCGCCCCACAAGACGCCTTGTATCGTGAATCGTCAAGCCTTCTAGGCGAGAATTCTGCAATTCCAAGTGAAAGCAAATGGGAGCTGTGTTTGCTGCATTTTCTTCGTCAATTAAGCGCTTTTCTTCAGCCTTCGGGTCGATTCGAAAGATGTAGCGTAAAGCGACAAGCGTCAAAATTGTTGCAATCACACCAAGGGGGTAGGCGCAGGCGTAGGCCACTGCAATGGATTCACCTTTGTAGCCTAAAACGTCAAGCGCTTCTTGCGTGGCACCAAGGCCTGGGGTATTGGTAACAGCACCAAAGTGAACGCCTAAGACTTGCGGCAACGAAATCGTTCCATTTAATAGGAAAAAGAGCCCGATTGTCACGGCAATACTCGTGACAATGCTAAAGAGCGTGAGAAGATTTAGATGCACACCCTCGTGCTTAAAGGAACTAAAAAACGAGGGACCGACCTGTAATCCCATCAAATACACAAAGAGGATGAGGCCAAAGTCACGTAAGAACCCAAGTACTGTGGGGTTAATTCGAAAGCCCAAATAGTTTGAAATCAGTGCGACAAAAAGTACGCATGTCACGCCAAAGGAAATGCCAAAAACTTTAATTTTTCCGAGGTATGTTCCAAGAGCGATAACAAAACCATAGACAAAGACAATGTGCCCGATGGAGTCGGGATTTGTCAGAAGTTGAGATAGCCAATTCATAGAAATTAAAGAGATTTCCTGCGATTTCTCGCCCTCCTCGGGAAACCGCATCAATAAAAAAAACGAGCGCGATTATCGCAGGTTCAAAAGAGTTTTCCCAATTGCTTGAGGACGGACTTTGCAACCAATTGATGCATCAGTTGCAAAAAAATCCGATTCGCCAGAAATTCTGACGAATCGGAAGGAACTTTAAGACGCAATTGGCTGATTACATCATGCCGTCCATGCCGCCCATGCCGCCAGGCATTCCAGCGGGAACCGGCTTATCTTCAGGCAAATCCGCGACCATGCAGTCGGTTGTAAGAATCAATCCTGAGACGCTAGCCGCGTTTTGCAAGGCAGTCCGGGTGACCTTCGCAGGATCTAAGACGCCCATCTCAATCATGTCGCCATAGACGCCCGTCTGAGCGTTGTAACCGAAGTTACCCTTCTCAGAGCTCACCTTATTGACGATAACGCTCGGTTCATCGCCGGCGTTTGCAACAATCTGGCGCATCGGTTCTTCCATGGCGCGAAGAACGATCTTGATACCCGCATTTTGTTCGTCATTGTCGCCAATTAAGTTGGCAATGGCCTGCTTTGTGCGGATAAGCGCTGTACCGCCGCCAGCAACGACGCCTTCTTCGACAGCCGCGCGCGTGGCGTGTAAAGCATCTTCAACACGTGTCTTCTTTTCTTTCATCTCGACTTCGGTTGCAGCCCCAACCTTCACGAGGGCAACGCCACCTGCGAGTTTCGCAACACGTTCCTGCAACTTCTCGCGGTCATAATCGCTTGTTGTCGCTTCGATTTGCTGACGGATGCTTGCAACACGGTTCTCAATAGCGGCCTTGTCGCCTGCGCCATCGATAATCGTGGTGTTTTCCTTTGTCACTTCAACGCGTTTGGCAGAACCCAATTGTTCGAGCGTTGTCTTATCCAAGGTCAACCCTAAGTCAGAAGAAATCACGGTGCCGCCCGTTAAGACAGCGATATCTTCAAGCATGGCCTTACGGCGATCTCCGAAGCCAGGAGCCTTCACGGCAACGACCTTCAAGATGCCACGCAACGAGTTCACAACGAGTGTGGCAAGCGCTTCGCCATCGACGTCTTCAGCAATAATCAAAAGCGGACGATTGGCCTTGGCAACAAGCTCAAGCACCGGGAGCAATTCGCGGATGTTGCTAATCTTCTTGTCGTGCAAGAGGATGAAGGGCTTATCAAGGATAGCGGCCTGACGCTCTGGCGTATTAATAAAGTACGGAGAGAGGAAACCGCGATCGAACTGCATACCTTCAACGATTTCGAGTTCGTTGTGTAAGCTCTTACCATCTTCAATCGTGATAACGCCTTCCTTGCCGACTTTGTCCATGGCTTCGGCGATAATGTCACCAATTTCCTTATCGGAGTTGGCGCTAATCGTGCCTACCTGGGCAACTTCCTTGTTGGTCGTGACGGGCTTGCTGATTTTCTTAAGTTCAGCGACGGCGGCTTCAACGGCCTTATCGATACCACGCTTTAAATCCATCGGGTTCATGCCAGCGGCAACGTACTT
>CAVCTI010000066.1:0-8967 GCA_963604755.1 Duodenibacillus sp.
TGGTGCTCTTGTGACGATTGGTATGGGTTCAGGCACGTCTGCAGTTAATGCAGTCAATAAAAATCTTGAAAATAAGACGAGCATTAATTCGAGTTCTGCGCTTATTTACGTGGCTCAATCTTTGACACTTGGAACAGACGGAAGCCTCACAGCAGATGCAAGTGCAACTCAAGCATCGGGAGAAGCAGGAACCGTTAATATTAAAAATGGCGGCGTCATTGTTGTTGACCAGCAAAAGGTTGGAGTAGGTTCTGTTGTGTTTAAGGGAGCCAATTCAATTACGGTTGATGATCTCTCTGACGGAAAAACCTCTTCGACTCTAGCAGTTATCAACATCGTAGATGGGACTAGCGAGATTCCGCTTACATCGGTTACTAACCCAACGATTCAAGGAAATAACTACACGGTACTTACGGATAACCCATATGTCACAGCCGAGTTAGATAGTGCAACCGGTATTATTCATCTAAAGCAAACAGTCACAGATGATGGCATCACGGCAGTTGCCTCGATGGGTGCGCAGTCCATGATTCGTAGGATTGATTCAACGATGGCAAAGACGGTTTCTGATCGCTTTGCGTTGCCACGCGATCGATCGAAGGGAGGCAATCTTTGGGTTGATGTCAGTGGTGAACGTTATATGCAAGATGAGGTTGGAGCAGGAGCAAGTTTCGCTGCGAATATGGGATATGGTGCTTTGGGTGTAGAAGCCGCGATTAATGATGCCAATCTTTTTGGTGCAGCATTCCAATATAGCCGAGGCACGGTAAAAGGGGATGTCCTCAATGTGAAGAATAAGCTCAATGCCTATAGTGGAACGGTCTACGCAGGTTACACCTTTGAAGGGACGGGCATTGAACTTCAATCAGAACTTGCTTATACCCAAGCTGAGAGCGATGTCTCATCGTCTTACTATGACGGGTTAAAGCAGAAATTTGATACGAAGATGTACTCGGCAGGACTGACATTTAGAAGACCGTTCTCGTTTGGTTTGTTTAATTTAACACCGAGCATTGGTGTGAGAGCATCGAAGATTAAGACTGATGCAATGAGGTTTGGTCTTATTAATAATGAGAAGCAAAGCCAGACACTCATTCAAATGCCAGTGACGTTGCGTTTAGATAGTAAGCCAATTGAGATGCAAAGCGGTTGGTCAGTAGCCTCGAAGGCGAAGCTCTCAGTTGTTCCGACATGGGGAGACGAGAAACTTGAAATCTTTGGAGCGAAGTACACAGTGATTGACACGAATCCAGTACAGACCTCTTTGGGATTGCGGTTTACGAAAGGCAACTTCTCGACTGACATTGAAGCGAACTTTGGAGCAGGAAGCCGAGGAACGACAGCGATAGGAGGTAAGGTAGGGGTGAACTACAGGTTCTAGTAGCAGTGTGTCTTCTTGAACCTTCGTAGGCTTTAAACGTAACCCCCCTTGTCTTTTAAGTGTTTAGGACTTGCGAAGGTTCAACTTTTTTCGACTATGAATAAGAAGGATGGCAGGGAAATACAGTAGTTTGTCCTCAGACTTCATGCAAGGCTCAAGGGAGCAATTTCTTGAGTCTTGTGAGGGCTGAAAAGGTAAGGTAGGAGCCTTCACATGGAGTAGAAAAGAGAGATAGAGAATTTCCCCTCTGAACTTCCGCAGGACTTAAAGAAGCCTCGCTCTTTCTGTCTTACGGAAGTCCTTTTTTATCTGCTCTTCCCCTTAAAATTGATCGTGCTATTTTGGGTTTACCGTATAATTTAATAGGAGAAAACCAAAGGCAAAAAATGCTTCAAAGATAAGGCGAGATTTCTTTTTGCTACGAGAGGATTTACCAAATGACAGATAGCGTTGCTTTAAAAGGCATTCCGTATGGGGATGTGAGTTATCGTGAAATACGGCGAGAGGGGGCAGCCTACGTTGACAAAACGCAGTATATTGAGGTGCTTGAAAAGTTTGGGGGTAAGTATCCGTTTATTGTTCGCCCGAGACGCTTTGGTAAAACGCTTTTCACGCAAATGCTCGAAGCCTATTACGACGAGAGTCTTGCGGAAGAATTTGAGAAGAATTTTGCAGGAACTTACATTGGCGAACACAAAACTGCGTTAGCCAGTTCCTTCCGAGTCATTCACTTTGATTTCTCAGGTCTCTCTTCGTCTTCCGACATCGTCCTTAGTTTTCAGAGAAGCGTAAAAAAATCAATAGAAGGATTCTTTTCACGGTATCCTCATCCGAGACAAACGGAAATCCTTTTAGAAAAATTTCCTAGCCCTTCTAGCCTTTTGGAGTCCTTTTTTGGCATTTTAGGAGATGTCTATGAGTCGAGGCTTTACGTCATCATTGATGAATATGACCAGTTTGCAAATGAGATTCTCGCGAGTGATGTTGATCGTTTTAAAGGCATTACATCTAAAGAGGGTTTTTACAAAGATTTCTTTACAACGTTAAAGAAAGGCACGACAGGGCTTGTAGCACGTGTATTCATCACAGGTGTTTCTGTTTTCTCACTCGACTCGATGACATCGGGATTTAATATCGCAAAGAAAATTTCGACATCAATGCGTTTTGCAGGGATGTTTGGTTTTAACGAATCCGAGTTAAGAAACCTAATTCCACAAGTGGTGGATTTAAAGGCCTGTGGACTTACATTGGATTATGTCATTGCACATATGAAGGAATGGTACAACGGATATCGCTTCAGTTTCCGCAATCAGGAGACAGTATTTAATTCCACGATGTGCCTCTATTATTTGGATCAGTTGAATTCAGAACAAACAGAACCAAGCAATATGCTTGACTCCAACCTAGGTCAAAACATAGACAAGATTCGAGGAATTTTAAGTTTAGGCAATCCCACTCTTGTAAAAGAAATCCTTGGCAAAGCCATGAACGGCATTCCCATTCCCTTCGATGAGGATGCCTCAGAATTGAATCTAAACCAGACAGGGGATATGGGAGAACGGGAGTTACTGTCTGCGCTCTTTTATCTGGGATTTCTTACCTACGATGGAGGAAAGGAACCTGCACTTTGCATTCCCAATCGCGCCATTCGAATTCAATTCTTTGAATATTTTTTGAAGTACGTCATTCAGGTTAAATTTGAGTTTACTGATAAGGTCTTTAAGAAGACGTTGAGACCTTTTGCAGAAGGGAATCCCGAACCGCTCTTTAGTTATGTCTGCAATCGCTACAGCGATGCAAGTGGCATACATACGAATGCGCATCTGAGAGAAAGTGATTTTCAATCTCTTCTCGTAAGTGCTTTTATTCTGACCGATCTCTATGACGTTCAAAGTGAGTATGAAGTCCGTGGCGCAGAGTCAAAGGGTTATGCGGATATTCTCATCACACCCAAGAAGGAAAGTGCAGCGAAGTATTCCTACCTCATAGAGATTAAGCACCTCAAAGTAGAAGAGGGAAAGAACGTCTCTCTCCTTTCAGATACTGTTGATGAGGCTAAGGCGCAACTAGCGCGTTACAGCCTTGGAAACAACGTCAGCGACATTGAAAACTTAAAGCGCATCGTTGCGGTTTTCGTAGGTGTTGAACTTAAGGTTCTTGAAGTTTATGACTGACCTCATTTTTGAATTGTTTTAATAAAAGTCGGAGATAAACCCCAAGAAGATAGAGAAGCGTTTTTCTTATAAAAAATTTCCTTATAAATTAATTCATCTATCTTGGTGACGCTAACGTCACCTTATCGGCTCTCGGGTGCTATTCAGACGCAATCGTTTAGTCAATTCAATGGACATTGATATCCAAAAATAACGAGAATGGTATTTTCGTTACAGCTGCCGAAGCCGTTGCTTTTGCCGTGCATTCTTTTGTTTGCGAAGGACTTAGAACACCGACAAGAGATATCAAAAGGCTAAAGAAAGTAGCGCGAGGCGAAGTCTCTCCAAATAAACTCATAGAGCATTACATCGCTAAAGTTCTAGCGAAGAGGGATTGTTTTCGTGCGTAACGGGAGTGTTTCCCTTACCTTCTTTCCTCTAGAATAAGGCAATCCTTTTTTCGCTCACGAAAAACTGTCCTTAGAGCAGTTTTACAAAGCACCATTGCTATGATTAGAGACCACCTTAATGCCATCTTTTTGTTAAGTTTCACCTCCGCTTTTCTTGTCGCTTGTTCGAGTTCAGTGCCAGTAAAGACTCCTGTCCAGCCGCGAGCTCATTATTCTGTTTTTACCGATTCCACTTGGGTTCCTGAAGACCACATCCGAGCTCCCTACGGAGCAACTGAAATAGCGCTTCCTATCGATAAGGCTCTAGAAGAAGGCGTGCACGCCTTTGTTGAAACAAACGAAAGTCTTTTTACGTTGAAAAAAATCGATGAAGAAAACTTTGAGGTGACTGAAACTCTCACAACAAATAATGAAAAAGCCTTAAGTTGGGGCGAAGGCGCTTCTGTTTTATACCGCAACAGTCGCCCTGTAATCGATTGGGGAGAAACCAAAGCC
Organism: Duodenibacillus sp.; assembly: GCA_963604755.1. Lineage (GTDB taxonomy): Bacteria > Pseudomonadota > Gammaproteobacteria > Burkholderiales > Burkholderiaceae_F > Duodenibacillus. The sequence goes on from CAVCTI010000066.1 coordinate 4,440, forward strand.
CAGAAACTTTCCGATGGAAGACTTCTTCTTTCTGTTCGCGGTAACGTCGATGTGAACTTTGCCGCTCGCATGCTCGCTTTCAACATTTCTGGTAAACCCATTCGCCAGATCATCCGTGATGCGAATAACCAACCCGACACCTTGGCTTGGTATATGAAAGGAAGCGAGGTCTTCCCCTCTGGGTCTGTTGCCTACATCTTTAGCTATTGGCTCGGAGACGATGAGGTGATTTGGCCTGCGAAAGGCACTTTTACTGGAGCTGCGACACTTGAAAAGTTCATGCAAAACTTTTCTGAGGCGCAACCGTTTTGTTTAGCCTACATCGATCACACACACGCCAACCCTTACGGGGCGTACTTTGATAAAAAATCACTCCCAAAATCTGGCATTACGTCCTTTTTACGCAAGTTAACGAAAACAGGGCGTATTGAGGGTGACTATTCCTTAACAAACGCTAGTCACGAAGCTTTTTTCTGCCAGAAAGTTCCCTCGACAAACCCCGTGCAAGGGCGTTGGGTCATTCGCTACATTCAAGGAACTCGTGTTCTTGAACTACTACGCCCCGAAGGCGTCTCAAGTTCAGACTTAGGCATTCAGCCTGTCAATAAAGACTCAATTGGTATTGGATTTGCGGAAATCGAATCAAGATCAGCTTCTGGACGCACACAAAAGAAAGTCGTTCCTGTTCGCATTCTTCATAACAACAAACCCATTACAGACTTTCGTGTGAAATTTAATGGCATTGCGGCAGCTGCTCTACGCAAGGCAGCAAAAGAGGCTGCTCAATCCAAAACTGAACTTGAAAAATCTTTAGCAATTGAAAAGTAAAAAATGACTGCAAAAATTATTGACGGAAAAGCGCTTGCCACTGAGGTTCGCGCCAAATTAAAAGACCGTGTCAACGCTTTGATTGAAATCGGTCACCGCCCAGGGCTTGCCGTAATCCTTGTGGGAGATGACCCAGCAAGCCAAGTCTATGTGCGAAATAAGTTACGTTCTTCTGAAGAAGTTGGTATTCAAAGCTTTGCCTATCGCTTAGCCAAGGAAACAACGCAAGAGGAGCTTTTGGCTCTTATTGGTCGGTTAAACCGAGATGACGCTGTTGATGGAATCTTGGTGCAACTGCCTGTCCCGAAGCAAATTGATCCTGCAGCAATCATTCGCGCCATTGCACCGGAAAAAGATGTCGATGGCTTTCACGTGATTAACGCAGGCCTCTTGATGACGCGAAAAAAAGCGAGCACCAAAGCCTTTAACTTCGTCCCTTGCACTCCTGCTGGCGTAATCAAAATGATTGATTCCACGGGTTACGACATCTCGGGGAAAAACGCGCTTGTTATCGGGAGAAGCAATATCGTCGGGAAACCCGTTGCGCTTCTTTTACTCGAACGCAATGCGACAGTCACCATTGCTCACAGCCGCACAAAAGATCTTGCCTCTCTTTCTCGACAAGCTGATATCCTTGTTGTGGCAATTGGCAAACCCAAAACGGTTACAGCCAACATGGTAAAACCTGGGGCCCTTGTAATCGATGTCGGTATTAATCGCCAAGAAGATGGCCATTTGTGTGGAGACGTCGATACGAAAGCGGTAAGCGAAGTCGCTGGCTGGATTACTCCTGTTCCTGGTGGCGTCGGTCCCATGACCATTGCGATGCTTTTAGAAAACACTGTGCTCGGTGTCGAAAACCGGCTCGGTCTCTCGCACTAGAGTTTTTTAAAGAAGGATTTTTTTCTATGACAAATCCCTTGATTGAACAAGGCGACTTGCTTGCCTTTGACAAAATTACGCCCGATTGCGTCACCGAAGCCATCACAGCGCTTTTGCGCAACTCGGAAGCGGTTCTCGAACGCGTCACAGAGGAAAAAACTCCTGCAACCTGGGACGCTTTAGTTGAACCTTTAAATTCGGCAACTGAAAAACTCCATCGTGCCTGGGGCGCAGTGGGGCACTTGATGGGCGTTACCGATAGCGAAGGCTGGAGAAAAGCCTATATGGAAAACGTTCAGGCGGTTACCACGTTTTCTGTAAAACTCTCGCAAAACACAAAGCTTTACGCTAAGTACAAAGAGCTCAAAAATAGTGAGGCCTTCTCTCACCTTAATCACGAAAAACAGCGTGTCATCGATCGGACATTGCGCGACTTCCGCTTAAGCGGTGCTGAGCTCGATACGCAAAAGAAAGCACAACTCGAAGCAATCGCTCAAGAAGAAGCACAACTCTCGCAACGCTTTAGCCAAAACCTACAAGACGCCACCGACGCCTTTAAGCTCGATATCGAAGACAAGGCAAAACTTTCTGGGCTACCCGATAGCGCCATGAAACTTTACGAATCGCAAGCAAAAGCCGCTGGGAAAACTGGCTACCGAATTGGTCTTACCTTCCCCAATTATTTACCGATTCTTCGCTATGCCGACAATCGTGAGCTCCGTGCGATGCTTCATAAGGCCTATTCAACAAGGGCCTCTGACTTAGATATCCCCGAGCGCGACAATGGACCGATCATTGAAAAACTCATGGAACTTCGCGCGAAAGAAGCTCGGCTCTTAGGATTTAAGAATGCGGCCGAAGAGTCTCTTGAAACCAAGATGGCAGAAACACCTGAAGCTGTGATTGCTTTCTTAGAAGATATGGCTTCTCGTGCTCGCCCCTATGCCTTACGTGACAACAAAGAATTAGAAGCCTACGCGAGAGAAACGCTCGGACTCACAGAGGTTGAACCGTGGGATCGCAACTACGTTTCTGAAAAGTTGCGACAAGACCGCTACTGCTTTAACGCTGAAGAAGTGAGAGATTTCTTTCCGCTACCCAAGGTTTTAGATGGTCTCTTTTCTTTAGCTGAGCGTCTTTTTGAAATTCACATCGAAGCGGCAACAGCTCCCGTTTGGCATAAAGATGTTCAGTTTTTCCACGTCAAAGATAATTCTGGCCATTTGATTGCTCGCTTTTATGCCGATTTTTATGCCCGGGAAGGTAAGAGAGGTGGCGCTTGGATGGATAGCGCACGCGATAGAAACTTGTGTCCTGACGGCACTCTTATTACGCCTGTTGCCTATCTTGTCTGTAATTTCACGCCTGCCATTGGCGAAGAACCATCGTACTTAACACACGATGAAGTTCAAACACTCTTTCACGAATTCGGGCACAGCCTGCAACATATGCTCACACGCGTCAATGTCTCGGAGCTCTCAGGCATTAATGGCGTTGAGTGGGATGCTGTCGAGATGCCAAGCCAATTTATGGAAAACTGGGCGTGGAATTTTGAAACGCTTGAAGCAATTTCTGAAAAGCGCAAGACAAAAGAGAAACTCCCTCGTGAGCTTTTTCACAAGATGCTTGCTGCGAAGAACTTTCAATCGGGTCTCTTTTGTTTGCGGCAATTAGAATTCGCACTCTTTGATATGAAACTTCATAGCTTAGAGCGGCCTGACTACAGAAAAGTTCTCTCTGATGTAAGACACGAAGTCTCTATCATTAAAACGATGGACTACGATCGCTTTGCAGAAAGCTTTGCGCACATCTTCGCAGGTGGCTATAGCGCAGGTTACTATAGCTACAAGTGGGCTGAGGTACTTTCTTCGGACGCTTTCGCCGCTTTCGAAGAAAATGGCCTTTTTGATAAAGCTACAGCCAAGCGCTGGCTTACCGAAGTACTTGCCACAGGTGGCACACGAGACGCGATTGATAACTTTAAGGCTTTCCGCGGACGAGCCCCCAAGATTGATGCCCTCATGCGTCACACGGGGCTTACCGACCCCTTGTAAGACTTAAGCGAGAGGTTTATCTGTTCCGAGGACCTCTTTCCAAAGCCAAAGAACAGCCTCTCGCTCTTTGGCTAAAGAATCTAACGGTACTCTCACAGGCGCGTCGCTCCCAAATTCAAGGCGAACGCGCCTTTGAATATTGCGATAGGTCCGATAGGCGTGAATCGCGTCATTAGCTAGTGTCTTATCAATAAGACCCAATTCGGAAGCAAGAGTAAGAAGAGCAGAATTGCCAAGATTCTTTAAGAGGCTAGGATATTTTGAGGCTTTCGTAAGGACCAAAGTTTGCACGACAAACTCCACATCGACCATGCCACCACGGTCACGCTTTAAGTCAAATAGCTCTGAACTATTGCGGTGCGTTTTAAGGATTCTCTCTCGCATCGAAACTACGGCTTCTCGCACAGCCGCAACGTCTCTTTCTTCGCTTAATACAAAATGGCGCTCTGCCTCAAAATGAGCTCCTAACTGAGCGTCTCCGGCGCAAAAACGCGCGCGCGTTAATGCTTGATGCTCCCAAATCCACGCGCCCTTTTCTTCGTATTGCTTAAAGTGCTCAAAGCTTGAAACGAGAAGACCGTCTTCGCCTTCAGGTCGTAAGCGCGTATCAACAGAATAGAGTTTTCCAGAACTCGTTTGCATGGTAAGCCAACTAATGACGCGACGAGCCAATCTTGCGTAGACCTCAGAGGCCTCAGCGGCGTCATCGTCATAGAGGAAAACGAGATCCAAGTCGCTTTCGTAGGAGAGTTCCTTGCCGCCAA
>CAVCTI010000067.1:0-10028 GCA_963604755.1 Duodenibacillus sp.
GATCAACACTTCACACTGAACGCTTCTTTCCTTTTTTTTGGTGGGCCTTACCAAACTGCCATTAAGCAAAAAGAGCCCCTTCAAGTGCCCTAACTCACAATTTCGCATTGCACCATTTCTAATGGGCTACTAATGTTTGCTAATGGCTTCTAATGGCTTCTAATGACCTCTAATAGACCATATCCATTCGAAACCTCAGGGGAACTCTGAGTCTTTGAAAGAATTTTTCAGGATAAATTTCCTAAAAGAAATCCTCGTCTTCAATCATGGAATCTAGGCGTGTACTCTCACGCCAGCCAGCGCGTGCGTAGGCCTCCCGCAAAACATTACTGCCAAATTGCGCATACGACTTAGGGCTTGAAAGAAAGCGACGCCAACTTTTTGCACCAGCCAATCCATTTAAGAGCCCTAACATGTGTCGAGCTGTGGCACGGGGTAATTTGGGGTCTGCCGCATTTGCTTCAAGATAATGCGTCATTTCTTCAATCACCGCTTCGCGCGTAACGGGCGCTGAGGTTTCTTCAAAAAGTCTTGCGTCCACATCCGAAAGAATCCAAGGGTTCGTGTAGACCTCGCGACCGAGCATCACGCCATCGACTGTCTTTAAGAGCTCTTCGGCAAGTCCCAAATCGTGGATACCGCCATTGACAACAATTGTGGCTTCAGGAAATTCCTTTTTGAGTTGGGGAGCATACTCGCGACGCAAAGGCGGAACTTCGCGGTTTTCTTTGGGGCTCAAGCCTTTAAGCCACGCAGATCTCGTGTGAACAATAAAAACTCGACATCCTGCTTCAAAAAGTGTGCCCACGAACTCTTCAACAAATCCATAGTCATCTTGTCCGTCAACACCAACTCGGTGTTTGATTGTGACGGGAAGCCGCGTGACTTCTGACATTGCCCGAAAGCACTCGGCAACGAGTTTCGGTTCAAGCATGAGGCACGCCCCGAAACTCCCCTTTTGGACTCGTTCGGATGGGCAGCCACAATTGAGATTAATCTCGTCGTACCCAGCCTCTTCAATCCAACGAGCCGCTTTTTTGAGTTGCTCTGGGTCGCTACCTCCAACCTGGCAAGCCACAGGGTGTTCAGCGGCATTAAAACGTAAAAGACGCGCTCTATCGCCAAACTCCAGGGCTGGGCCCGTCACCATCTCGGTATAAAGGCGGGCTCTCTTACTTAGCGCACGATGAAAGACACGACAGTGACTGTCGGTCCAATCGAGCATGGGGGCAACACAAAAGCGCCAAGGGCTTACGTCGTTTGTCATCACTTTTCTGGCGCATCATCAACGTAAAACCAACGCCCATCTCGCTTTTCAAAGCGAGAGATGGCGTGCATCCGAAAAGCCCCCGTTGCCCCGTCTCGAGCACGTGCGACAAATTCCACGGTCGCATGCGTCTCATCGATTTTTTTATGCGATTTCACCGTTAAGTCAATCCATTTAATCGATGGAGAACACGAGACGTCTTCAGGGCACTTTTCGTGAGCCCACGTTAAGCGAATCCAATTTAAGTCATTAAAGACAAAGGCCGTGTAGCGGCTTCTCATCAATTCTTCAGCTGTCTGAGGTGACTCGCCACGGACGATAAATCGTCCGCAGCAGTGATCAAACGATTTGCCTGACCCACAAGGGCAAAGGTCCTTTGTCTTTTTTGACATCGCTTCGCTATTCCTTAGTCACGCTTTCTTCGCGTTCGGCACGAGCCGCACGGCGTCGTTCGAACTCTTTTAACCAACGCTTACGTAAGCGAATCGACTTCGGTGTGATCTCAACGAGTTCATCGTCGTTAATGAATTCCACAGCGCTCTCAAGAGTCAGCATGACAGGAGGCACCAAGCGAATCGCTTCATCGGTGCCTGAAGCACGGATGTTCGTTAACTGTTTGCAGCGAATGGGATTGACAACAATGTCGTTTTCTTTGGCGTGTTCGCCGATAATCATGCCTTCGTATAAGGGGTCACCAGGGCTCACAAATAGACGTCCACGCTCCTGAATCTTCCAAAGTGCATAGGCAACAGCCGCGCCATTATCCTGGCTAATGATTGCTCCCGAACGACGTTCACCCACATCGCCCTGCTTGATCGGGCCGTAGCTATCGAAAACGTGGCTCATAATGCCCGTGCCACGGCACATCGTTAAAAAGAGCGACTGAAAGCCAATCAAGCCTCGTGCAGGAATTCTGTATTCCAATCTCACGCGACCGCGGCTATCGGATTGCATGTCAAGCAAATCTCCGCGACGGCGTCCGAGTTCTTCCATCACAGCGCCCTGATGCGCTTCTTCCACATCCACTGAGAGTTGTTCATAGGGCTCTTGCTTAACGCCATTGACTTCCTTAAGTAGCACTCGTGGACGACCCACGGCCAACTCATAGCCTTCACGGCGCATGTTCTCAATCAAAATCGTCAAGTGCAATTCACCACGACCGCACACTTCCCAAACGGTTTCATCTCCCGTCTCACGCATGCGCATCGCGACATTGCTCTTTAACTCACGCTCTAAGCGCTCGCGAATCTGACGGCTCGTGACAAACTTACCCTCTTTACCAGCTAAGGGCGACGTATTGACCATAAAGGTCATCGTTAAGGTCGGCTCATCGACCTTTAGCATCGGAAGCGCTTCAGGGTGATCCACAGCGGTAATCGTTGTACCGATGTTTAAATCATCGATGCCGTTAATAAGGACGATGTCGCCCGCTTGCGCGGCATTGACGACCTTACGATCTAATCCTTCGAACTGAAGAATTTGGCCTACTTTCACAAGGCGTGGGGTGCTTTCAGGACCGTCCATCAAAGCGACCTGTTCACCGCCCTTAATGCGACCGCGGTGCACACGACCAATACCAATCTTTCCCACGTAGCTGTTGTAGTCAAGGGAACAAATCTGAAGTTGCAGCGGTGCATCAGCATTATCTTCACGCACAGGAACGTATTTAATCACCGTATCGAAAACGGCTTTCATGTTGCCAATCTTCTCAAGCTCAGAAACATCGCTCGTGTAGCCTGCGTAACCGGCAAGAGCCGAAGCGTAAATCACCGGGAAATCGAGTTGATCTTCTGTAGCACCTAACTTATCGAACAAATCAAACGTTTGATTGACAACCCAGTCAGGGCGAGCGCCCACGCGATCGATCTTATTGATGACAACGATGGGTTTTAAGCCAGCAGCTAAGGCTTTACGCGTTACAAAGCGCGTCTGAGGCATGGGGCCTTCGACAGCATCGACTAAAAGCAAAACACCATCGACCATCGAAAGCACACGTTCGACTTCACCACCGAAATCGGCGTGCCCCGGAGTGTCGATGATATTGATGTGAATGCCTTCGTACTCAACAGCACAGTTTTTGGCAAGAATCGTAATGCCGCGCTCTTTTTCAATATCTCCGCTATCCATTACGCGTTCATCGACCTGCTGATTTTCGCGGAAGGTCCCTGCACATTGCAACAACTTATCGACCATTGTTGTCTTACCATGGTCAACGTGGGCAATGATGGCAATATTACGAATTGCTCGTGTCATAGTCTTTCTTTCCCGATAGATGTTTCGGTGTTTCCTAAAAACTTAATTAAGCGGCTCGGATGAACGACACCGCGTTCATCGATTTGAACCACTCCCAATAATTTTTGCCCTGGCCCATAAGCCCTGGCTTGGCCAGCGGGCTTGGCGTCAATCGCCAGTCTCTGACCATTTTGTAATCGTTTTGCAAGCGCCTCACTTAATTCAATGGCAGGAAGGCTTTGCAATAAAAAATCTGTTCCCTTGAGTAACTCACGACGTTCTTCAACGCTCTTTCTTTTATCGTCAAGCGTTGAAAAATCAATCGCGTCTTCAATCTTTAAATTCCCCACACGCGTGCGACGTAGTGACACTAAGTGAGCACACGTAAAAAGGCGTTGCGCTATGTCGTCGGCCAACACACGAATGTATGTTCCTTTACTCACAGTTGCTTCAAACGTTAAATCGTCTCCTGCGTAGTGAAGAACCTTAAGGCTTTTCACAGTCACTTCGCGCGCTTCTCTCTCCACTTCAATCCCGCGGCGCGCTAGCTCATAAAGGTTACGGCCCTCATGCTTAATTGCCGAATACATCGGGGGCTTTTGCATAATCGTGCCCGTGAATTCCGGAAGCACTTCGTTGATTGTTTCTAAGGTAGGCCTTACAAGGCTTACCTCAAAAACTGTCCCCGTTTTATCGAGCGTATCGGTTCTTGAGCCAAAGCGCATCGTAGCCACATAGGTCTTATCAGCCGTTAAGAGATCGGTTGAATACTTTGTCGCATTCCCAAACGCAAGAGGCAAAAGGCCGGTTGCCATCGGATCCAATGTTCCCGTGTGGCCAGCTTTTTGTGCGTTTAGTAGGCGACGCGCTAACTGCAAAGCCCAATTCGAACTCATCGACTCGGGCTTATCAAGTAGCAAGACGCCATCGACCATATCTCCCTTGGCTGCCATAGGTTACGCCTTCGAGGCCTCCTCGGGTGCATCGCTCTCGTCGCTTGTGGTTTCCAGCGCCCTCGCAATCACGCGATCCATTTCAAAACCGTGTTCGACGGATTTGTCATGCTCAAAATGCAGTGTCGGCACCGTGTGGATACGTAACTTCTTAAAAATGAGGTTGCGTAGCCGGCCAGCAGCAGCATTTAACCCTGCGGCGCAGACCTCGGGGTCTGCGCCCAGGACCGTGAAAAACACCTTGGCATGTGCGTAGTCGGGCGTGATTTCGCAGCCCGTAATCGTCACAAAACCAATGCGCGGATCACGCAACTCAGTCGGAATCAATTCAGCGATGTCTCGCGCGATTTGCTCGGCGATTCGAACGCTGCGACCGGGTTTCGTACTCTTCATAACGCAAAACTCCTAAAGCGTACGAGCCACTTCCGTGACTTCAAAGATTTCAAGCTGATCGCCCTCTTTGATGTCATCGTGCCCTTTCAGTGAGAGGCCACATTCGTTACCGGCCTGAACTTCACGCACGTCATCCTTAAAGTGCTTCAAGCTCGCGAGTTCTCCCGTCCAAATTACGACGTTATCGCGCAACTGACGCGCACTTGCGTTGCGGCGCACCACACCTTCTAAGACGCGACACCCAGCAATGAGACCGACCTTCGGAATGTGGATAGTCTGGCGAATTTCAAGTAGACCAATACCCGTTTCTTTACGTTCTGGAGCGAGCATGCCACTCATCGCAGCCTTCACGTCGTCGATGGCGTCATAGATGATGTTGTAGTAGCGGATTTCGATGCCGTTTGCTTCCGCAGTCTTCTTAGCCATCGCATCGGCTCGAACGTTAAAGCCGATGATGATTGCGCGGCTAGCCGCGGCTAAGTTCACATCGGTTTCCGAAATGCCACCTACGGCGCTATAGACAACTTGCACGCGCACTTCGTCTGTCGAAAGCTTCAAAAGAGCAGCAGAAATCGCTTCTTGCGAGCCCTGAACGTCAGCCTTAATCACCACAGACAAGGTCTTTACATCCCCATTTTGGTTAAAGGCATTATCAAGACGTGCGCTTTGCTGTTGCGCTAGACGCACATCGCGGTTACGACTCTGCCTAAAGAGCGCCACTTCGCGCGCCTTCTTTTCATCAGGAACTGTGATGAGCATGTCGCCAGCTTGCGGAACATCGGATAAACCTAAAATCTCCACAGGAATTGAGGGACCGGCGGCGGCAACGGCTTTTCCGAGTTCGTTATTCATCGCACGGACTCGTCCATAGGCCTGACCCACAAGAACGATGTCGCCCTTCTTGAGTAACCCACTTTGAATCAGGACGGACGCTACTGGCCCACGACCTTTATCCAAACGGCTTTCAACAACGAGACCCTTCGCTGGCCCTTCAGCAGGCGCCTTTAATTCAAGCATTTCGGCTTGTAGTAAAAGGTTCTCTAAGAGTTCGTCGACCCCTTGACCGGTCTTCGCGGACACAGGCATAAACGGCACATCACCACCGTACTCTTCAGGCATCACACCATTTTGAACGAGTTCGTTACGGACTCGCTCGGGATTGGCTTCTGGCTTATCGATCTTATTGATCGCAACAACAAGAGGCACCTTCGCTGCCTTAGCGTGAGCAATGGCTTCTTTGGTTTGTGGCATCACACCGTCGTCGGCTGCGACAACCAAAATCACAATATCGGTTGCCTGTGCGCCACGGGCACGCATTGCGGTGAACGCTTCGTGCCCAGGAGTATCCAAGAATGTCACGATGCCTCGCGGCGTTTTCACGTGATAAGCACCAATGTGCTGAGTGATACCGCCTGCTTCGCCAGCGGCAACCTTCGCACGACGAATGTAGTCCAAAAGAGAAGTCTTACCATGGTCGACGTGGCCCATAATCGTCACAACAGGGGGACGAGCAACCTCAGGATACGTCTCTGAAGTCTGAGAGAGTTCTCCTAAGAGCGCTTCTGGGTCATCGATCTTCGCCTGCACTGCCTTGTGGCCCATTTCTTCTACGACAATCATCGCCGTATCTTGATCGAGCATCTGATTGATGGTGACCATTTGGCCCATCTTCATCAAGGTCTTAATGACCTCGGTTGCCTTCACGGCCATTTTGCGCGCGAGTTCAGCAACAGAAATCGTCTCTGGGACACTTACTTCACGAACAATCGGTTCTGTGGGCATCACAGTTGCAACTGGAGTGTGGCGATCACGCTTTTTCTTTGAGCGATGCCAACTGCCTTCTTCTTCCGTGCCCCCGTCAATTGCCCCTCGGGTTTTCATCGCACGATGCGAGCGGGTCTCTTCACCCCAACCCATATCCGAGCCCGAACGCTCATTCTTGTTGCGGCTCTTAAAACCACCCTTCTTTGAAGACTCACTACGCTCTTCACTTGAAGAAGTGGCTTTACGATCGGCTTTCTTTTCTTCTTTGGTAGGAGCCGCAGGACGATTCACAGGAGTGGTCTTTGCCTTTAAGACAACTTTCGGGCGCGCAAGCATCTGACGAATCGCTTCGGCTTCTTCTTGGGCCTTGCGTCGTGCAGCATCGCGCTCCTTTTCAATCGCCTCTTTTTCTTTGGCACTTAGTTCTGGAGTGGCAGGTTTCGCTGCGGGTTTCGCCGCAACCTTTGGTTTAACGTCCACTGGCTTTTGAGCCTTCGCAGGCTTTTCAGCCTTAGCTTGGGCTTTGGCTGCTGGTTTTTGAGCGGGTTTTTCTTCGCTCTTGACCTTGGGCTTTTCTGCCTTATTTTCTGCCTTAACTTGAGCCTTAACCTTCGGCGCTTCAGGAACCTTCTTTTTTTCCTTAGCGGGCGCGGGTTTCTCTTCAAGAGCCTTCGGTGCGGGAACTTCCTTTTTAGCCGGTTCAATTTTTGCCTCAGGAACGGGCTTCGGAGCGCTTTCGGTAGTAGGCTCTATTGCCTTTTGAGCTTTCGCCTTTTCTTCGGCTTCTTTTTTCGCGAGCTCTTCGCGCGCTTTCGCCTCAATCTCGGCTTGTGCCGCTTTCATTTGCGCCAAGCGAGCGGATTCTGCCTGCGTGTTTTTCACAAAGATGCGTCGCCGCCGCACTTCAACCTCGATGGTGTGAGCTCCTCCTTGTCCGTCGTTTTGACGGATTGTGGAAGTCTCACGACGCATGATGGTGATCTTGCGAGGTTTCGTGTTTTGTGTGCGCTCGGTATGTAAATTTTCCAAGAGCTTGGCCTTGTCAGCATCGCTTACTGTCGAATTTTCATCGACGACAGCAATTCCGGCCGCCTTCAGTTGCTCAACGAGCACCTTGGCTGGAATATGGAGCTCCTGGGAAAAATCGGTTACTGTACTAGTTGCCATATATTGTGTTTCTCCTCAGGGGCCTCTTACTTCTTTTCCTCGGTCCAGCTAGCACGAGCCGCCATAATGAGAGCACTGGCGCGATCTTCAGCAATGCCTGTGATCTCAACGAGTTCATCGCTTGCGAGATCGGCTAAATCATTGGCACTCTTTACCCCGTGCTCAACGAGTTTGGCGGCCAAGTCGTTATCCATCCCTGCGATAGCAAGGAGTGTGGCATCGGCCTGACGCAAATTCTCTTCGCGCTTTAAGGCGCGAGAAAGAAGGGCGCTACGGGCGCGATTACGCAACTCGATAACGGTCTCGCGATCGAAAAGTCCGAGATCAACAATTTCTTGCTCAGGCACATAAGCGAGTTCTTCTAATGTGTAGATACCGCTATCGATAAGAGCAGCAGCGGCCTCTTCATCCATGTCGAGTTCTTTCACAAACTCGCCACAGGCTTCAGCGATTTCTTCGGCATGCTTCTTATCGGCCTCTTCGCTTGTCATGATGTTGATTTGCCAGCCAGTAAGTTCCGTAGCTAAGCGAACGTTTTGTCCGTGAGTGCCAATTGCGATTGCAAGATTTTCTTCATCGACCATCACATCCATCGAGTGCGCTTCTTCATCGGCGACAACCTTCGTGACTTTCGCAGGCTTTAACGCCTCGACAATGTACTGCACGGGATTATCGTCATAGCGCACGACGTCGATGCGCTCTCCAGCTAATTCATTTGTCACTGCTGTCACGCGTGAGCCACGAATACCGATGCAGGTTCCAACGGGCTCAACGCGCTTGTCGCGGCTCATAACAGAAACCTTCGCTCGCATACCAGGGTCTCTCGCAGCGGACTTAATTTCCACAACGCCTTCTTCGATTTCAGGAACTTCTAACTCAAATAACTTAATAAGAAACTCCGGGCAGGCTCTAGAAAGAATCACATTCTTACCCTTTGTGGATTCATCAATACGAAGCACGTAGGCACGAACGCGATCTGTCATACGAAGATTCTCACGAGGAATCATTTCTGTGCGAGGAAGACGCGCTTCTAAGCGCCCAATTTCAACGATGGCGCCTTCTTTATCGACGCGTTTGACTTGACCGCTTACAATCTTTTCATCGCGCTCTAAGAATTCCTTTAAGACCTGTTCGCGCTCGGCATCGCGCAAGCGTTGCAAGATTACTTGCTTCGCGTCCTGGGCAAAACGGCGCCCCGAGGTGTTGATATTCTCAATGGGCTTTTCAATATAGTCGCCCACCTTCAAATCCGGATAGTCGTCAGTGATATCCGAGAACATCTCTTCGCGGTCAGGTTGCTGTAAGCCCGCAGCATCATCAACAATGAGCCAACGGCGCCTGGCGGTCCAGTCACCAGTTTCCGTGTCGACCTTGACGACAACATCGGCATCTTCACCAGGGAACTGCGCTTTTCTCACAGCACTGGCTAATGCATGTTCCAAGACGCCGAAAACGGCACTCTTCTCAACCTCTTTTTCACGGGCCAATACATCGACCATCTCGAGCATATCGCGGCTCATCGTTTATTTCCTTTAAAGTCAAGTTGGGCAATCAAATTGGCGCAATCGACATCGCTAAATGCAAATCGCACGACAAAGCTTTCTTTGGCAACGGCCTTTTTGGCCTTTGCCTTCTTTGCGCGAGCCGCTTCCGAAGGCGTTCTCGCGTGGTGTATTTCTTCAATTGAAAATTCAATGGCTTCTTCTGTCGCGGAAACGATGTGACCATCAAATTTTCTGCGACCTGCTTCAGGCAGTTCTGGTCCATGAAGGGGCTCAAAAAGTTCGACATGCGCTTCGCGCCCGACAAACCGCTCCCAGTCGGCAAGGCGCTTTAACGGGCGATCGACTCCGGGGCTTGAAACTTCAAGGCGCTCAAAGTCGATTGCTTCGACGGTAAATAGGCGCGTTAATTGGTCGCTTACCCTTTCGCAATCATCGACTCCGATGCCTCCCTCGTTTGTTGTGTCAATTGTTACGCGTAGCAACCCCCGAGCTAAGCGCTCGAATTCAACGAATTCAAAGCCTAAGCCTGTGACCGTATCGGAGACAATCGCACTGATTTCAGCGAGGCTCTTTTGCATAGTCTTAATCGTTAATCCAATAAAATAGCCATAAAAAAAGGACGGGCACCATGCCCATCCCTAATCTCTCCCTAACTTGGGAGCTATGAATCAAGCGACTCATAGTCATTAGTGATGCGTGAAGAAAAAAGCTCAAATTGAGCCTTATTTCTATCTCGGACCTCATTAT
>CAVCTI010000067.1:10038-11741 GCA_963604755.1 Duodenibacillus sp.
TTTTATGCGAAAAATGCGCTGAAAACGAAAGAAATTTCTTCTTTCGCTGCTCCTTTCCCGTCCTTAAAAGCGCTTACGACCCAAGTGATGGCGATTGCGAGCTCCCGAAGAAACCTTTGGACGAGCCCCGAATCCAGAGTCTGTCTCAGAGAGTCTCTTGGCGAATAGTTTCGATGTTGTCCCTAAGCTACCACTTGCCAAATAGTGAACGGTGCTTGTCATGGGGTCGATTGCGTGTGCTTTCGTGCCGTGCGATTTGTGGTGCTTGTTGTGGTGAGGTTTGGAAGCTTGCGGTTTTCCCTCGCGAGGAGTTGTTGCGTCATCCAATCCCAAATCGGCAACCCAGGCACTAACCCAGTCGCTACGCAATTCAAGTGTTTTTCCTCGCTCTAAATTGCGAGGTAATTGCACAGCGCCATACCGTACGCGAATTAAGCGACTCACTGTGAGTCCTGCTGCAGCAAACATACGACGCACTTCGCGATTGCGTCCTTCAGAAATCGTGACCAAATACCAGCGATTGGCGCCTTCTCCACCACGATCTTCAATGGCGTTGAAATTGGCAACGCCATCTTCTAATTCAATACCAGAAAGAAGCGCCTCTCGCGCTTGATCGCTTAAAACTCCAACAGCACGAACCGCATACTGTCGTTCAATCCCGTAGCGCGGGTGCATTAAGCGATTGGCCAATTCGCCACTTGTCGTAAACAAGAGAAGACCTTCGGTATTAAAGTCAAGGCGTCCGACGGAGATCCAACGACCATTGCTGACTTTCGGGAGATGTTCGAAAACGCTCGGGCGCCCTTCGGGGTCATCGAGGCTTACGATTTCGCCAGAGGGCTTGTTATAAATCAGAACGCGCGGGGTGCGTTTCTTTCCCGTAGCAGCGTTGGCTTGTTTTACAACACGGCCATTCATACGGACAACGTCTGTGGGAAGTACGCGTTGTCCCAAATGCGCTGGAACGCCATTGACAGAAATACGGCCTTCCAAAATAAGTTGCTCCATATCGCGACGCGATCCCATCCCCGCATCAGCTAAGACTTTATGCAGTTTCTCACTTTGCGCAACAAGGGCTTTTTTTGCGGCCTTCTTACCTCGCCGCTGCACTTGCGGATCAAAGTACTTTTCCGCTGTAAAACTTGCTTCGGCCTCTTGTTCCGTGACGCCTGAGCAATCAAAAGGAGGAATCGTTTCTTTAACGGATTCGGATTCAGAAAGCTCAGGGGCTTGTTCCTCTTCTTTACTTTGGGTGCACTCAATGGGACTAGAGGCATCTTCCGTGTTTTCAATAGATTGTGTTTCTATTTGGACTGGCTCAACCGAAATCTCTTCTTTTGTCGCTTCTTGAGTGAGAGCCTCACTCTTTGCCTCTTCACGAGTTGCCGTCAAATCCCCAGATGCCACGACTTCTTTAACTTCTGAGGTGCCTTCTGTCTTCTTTTTTCTCGTTACACGAGGCCGACGAACCGTCTTTTTAAGCGTCAACTTTTTGCGAGTGAGCTTATCTTCCCCTGTTGCAACAGTCTCTTTTACGTCTTCGTTTTCTTCACTCATCTTCTTTCTCATCGGTTGCGACGCTTGTTTCGTTTTGTGTTTCGTTCGAGGTTTCTTTGTTTTCGGTTTCAACTTTTTCTTCGAGTTCGTTAGCAAAGAGTTCGAACTCTTCGCCCTTTGGTTCTTCGCCAGAAAGTGCCGGGAGA
>CAVCTI010000068.1:0-3085 GCA_963604755.1 Duodenibacillus sp.
GGCGCAATTCCTCCCGTGTCTAAAGACACAGGTTTCCTTGCGCGATTTCTATGATGTCATTAAGAACAAAATTCGTTGCGGCAACAGCATCGTTGTTGTTGGCATTTACGGGAGCGGCGATGGCCGCTAGCGATATGGCCTATGTCAAAGAAAAGGGCGCACTAACGGTTGGCGTAACGGAATTCGCACCGATGGACTACAAAGATAAGGACGGCAAGTGGGTTGGCTTTGACGCAGATCTCGCACGAGTCTTCGCGAAAGAGATTGGCGTTAAGTGCGAAATTCAGATTATTGACTGGGACAATAAAGTCCTTGAACTCAATAGTAAGAATATCGACGTCGTTTGGAACGGTATGACGCTCACCGATGAAGTTAAAAGCGCCATGAGCACATCGGTTCCGTATTTAAATAATGCACAAATCGTTGTTTTGCCAAAGTCAATGGCAGCAAAATACAAGACAGTGAATGATTTGAAGAAACTCTCTTTTGCTGTTGAAAGTGGATCGGCGGGTGCCAAGGTTGCTAAGGAAAATGGCTTTAAAGTCACCGAAGTCACAGATCAAGCGACAGCTCTTTTGGAAGTGAAGTCTGGCGCTCAGGACGCCGCGATTATGGATTCTTTGATGGCCGCCGCGATGGTTGGTCCTAAGACAAGCTACGAAAACCTCGTTGCCACAGTGAAATTGAATAAAGAAGAGTACGGTGTTGGTTTCCGTAAGGGCTCTGACTTGACACCTGCTTTGAATGCTCTTTTTAAGAAGATGTATGCCGATGGGTCGCTACTGAAACTTGCGAAAAAGTACGGTGTGCAGGAAGCTTTGATCGAGAAGAAGTAGAATTCAACTTTTCCCAGTCTTCGCAAGTTGCGAGGACTGGGCTTTTGACATTCTTTTCGGCTAGCGCCCTCGGTGTGAGGACCCATTGTGTTTTGGACTGTAATTGGAGCGTTAAACGAGGGCTTTCTTCGAACGCTTGAACTTTTTCTTGTAACGCTTATTGGGGCTTTGCCACTTGGGCTCGTGATTGCATTCGGCAGCATGAATTCTTCTGCGCCGATTCGCTATATCTCTCGTACGATTGTTTGGATGATTCGCGGCACGCCCTTGATGCTGCAAATCATCATCATTTTCTATATTCCCGGTTATTTCTTTGATGGCGTGAGCGTTTGGCCACGAGGCGACGCGGGTCGCTTTGCCGCTGCTTCTGTCGCATTTATCATCAATTACGCGTGCTACTTTTCGGAAATCTACCGTGGTGGCATTCAAAGCGTTCCTGTCGGGCAGCGTGAGGCAGGTCTCGTCTTAGGCCTGACACGGCGTCAAATCTTTTTTAAGATTACCTTGCTTCAGATGATTAAGCGCATCATCCCGCCAATGAGTAACGAAATCATTACTCTCGTGAAGGATACGTCGCTTGCGCGCATTATTTCGATGCAAGAACTTATTTGGGCGGGATTTGCGTTCTTAAAAGGCTCGCACGGCTACTCAGGATTAATTTGGCCGCTATTTTTCACGGGCGTATATTATTTGGCCTTCGTTGGGCTATTGACTATTGGCTTTTCTGCTTTAGAAAAGAAATTGAGTTATTTCCGCTAAAAAGGATTTGTTATGTCGATACTTGAGGTTTCTCACTTAAGCAAGAGTTACGGCACGACAACTGTCTTGCGTGATATCTCGTTTTCTTTGGAAGTAGGGCAGACGCTTTCTTTAATCGGGCCATCAGGGGGCGGCAAAACCACATTACTTCGTTGTCTTGTGAGTTTAGA
Source organism: Duodenibacillus sp. (assembly GCA_963604755.1). Taxonomy (GTDB): domain Bacteria; phylum Pseudomonadota; class Gammaproteobacteria; order Burkholderiales; family Burkholderiaceae_F; genus Duodenibacillus. The sequence continues at coordinate 1,766 of CAVCTI010000068.1, forward strand.
AATTGCCACAAGCGGAACCGTGACGGTTAATGGCGAGCGCGTTTTCGATGGTGCGGCCCAACAAACCGCAGATGAGGCCGATCTCTTTCGCCGCCGTCGCCACTTTGGTTTGGTGTTTCAGAACTTTAATCTTTTCCCACAGTACACAGCGCTTGAAAATGTGACGTTGGCAAGACTTCTTAACGCCGAGAAAAACCACGAAAATAAAGAAGAGATTATCGAACACGGGCGTGAACTCTTACGCATGATTGGATTGGAGGCTCGCGCGAACTTTTATCCGCATGAACTCTCTGGTGGCCAGCAGCAGCGCGTGGCGATTGCGCGAGCTCTCGCGATGGAGCCGAGCATTCTTTGCTTTGATGAGCCAACATCTGCTTTGGATCCTGAACTCACAGGCGAAGTCTTGCGTGTGATTCGGGAACTTGCGAAAGAGCGCACCACGATGATTATCGTCACGCACGAAATGGGTTTTGCTCGTGATGTCTCAGACCAGATTGTTTTCATGGACGGGGGGCTAATCGTGGAAAAGGGAACCCCAGAAGAGGTCTTTGGACACCCGAAAGAAGAACGCACCAAGGCGTTCCTATCAAACTACAGCGCGCAGTAAAGAAACGCAAAATAGCGTAACGGGCAAAAGAGGGGACTCTCTTTTACTTTTAGAATGCGCATCACACCCACATCGATGCGAGGGAATAAGTTATGACTTCAGAAACCAAACGACCACGTGTGATGGTCGATATGTCTGCGACTCTAATTCATCACGGACACGTAAGACTACTTCACAAGGCTGCTCAAATTGGCGACGTTGTTGTGGCCCTGACAAGCGACGAGGAAGTGAAGAAAACAAAGGGCTATACGCCTGAACTTAACTTTGAAGAGCGTCGTGAAATTCTTTTGGCGATGAAAGACGTAAAAGAAGTCATTTCTTGCCCGTGGTTAATCACCAATGAATTCTTAGAAGAGCACCATTGCGATTACTTGGTGCATGGGGCGGATAACTCCAACCACATTCCTCCTGAGAAACTCAAGATTTTTCCGAGAACTGAGGGCGTGAGTAGCTCTATGCTCCGTGAGCGAGTGCTTGATTGTTTAACGGAAATGAACCTAGAAAAGGGGAGCAAGAACGTTTCCGATAAGCTTGCGACCTATCTTATTGAAATCATCAAGAAGGAATTCAGACTCGAATGAGAGTAAGCGAGCGCCATGGCTTTTTCTTTGGCGTCATCCTTTGCCTGATTTCACCGGCAAACGCTTGGGCCTACCTCGATCCTGGCACAGGAAGCATGTTGCTTTCTGTGGTTGTGGGTTTGGTCTCAAGCG
>CAVCTI010000069.1:0-3766 GCA_963604755.1 Duodenibacillus sp.
TTATCCCTAATCTTCCAATTTGCTATTTTTGCTTTTTGTCAAGTTTTTAGAATCTCTCCCCGTATTCCGAGAAGAACCACGTGGGAAAAATGCGTCATATCAAGCGAAATGTTTGATATGATGTCTATCGAGATGAAGGTTAAGCACATAACCATCTCCTTTTAAAAGCTCAGGCGTCGACCTGGGCTTTTTTCGTTACTGCTACAAGTTAGCAGTACCTAATCATGCGACCGCATGAATTGTTGACAAATCCTTAGCACATTAGCGGTCGCATGACAGGCGAGATTGTTCTATGCAAAACTTACATCCGTCCGTCTCTGAACGAGGTGAGTATACCTATCTCTTTATATTTGATAGAGGTTTTTTTAAATCCTCTCAAAAATCTTTTCCCACTGATTGCCTTTTCCACGTAAAAGAGTTACCCTCGAATTGAGAGTATCCTTCGAGCAACTTTTCTTCAATTGCTTAGATGATGAACTTTCAATCGCTTTGGATGCTTGTAGCCGCGCTCTTTTACGCGACGATGTCCGCTCTAGTAAAAACAGCCTCAATGGAAGCGGGCACCTTTGAGATTGTCTTTTTCCGTGCGATTCTGACCCTCATCTTTATCTACATTCTGATGCGCGCTAAGCACATCACCATCAGAACCCACTACCCATTTAAGCACTTTATTCGCTCAATTTTTGGCGCCATCGCTTTTACCTGCTGGTTTGCCTCGATGCGCTACCTGCCGCTTGGCACTTCGGTAACACTAAGCTACACGGGACCGATCTTTATAGGGCTAACAACAATTGCCCTCTGCCTAATTCACAAAAACAAAATCCCGTGGATTTTGATTGTGGCGGTTGTTGTCGGTTTTAGCGGCATCTGCACGATGATGCACCCGAGTGTCGCTCCTGGCACCCAAGGTTGGATGGCAGTTGCCCTCGTTCCAGGACTATTCGCGCCAATTATCTTTATGACCGTGCAAACCTTAGGGCGCTTAGGGGAACCCTCAACTCGCATCGTCTTTTACTTTATGGTCGTCAGTTCCATCTTTGGTTTAGCCGGTGTTTTTCTTGTTGACGGGGGCTTTCATGCGCACAGGACAATCCTTTGGGTGATGCTCCTTGGGATCGGCGTCTGTTCGATGCTGGCGCAGCTCGCGATGACGCAGGCTTACGCTAAGGGGAATTTACTTGTTGCCGCCTGTTTAAACTTCACAACAATCCCGTTGGCTGAATGCTTTAGTGTCCTCCTCTTTAAAGATAGCCTCGGAGTCGATTCCTTAATTGGAATGGCCTTGATTCTCGTTGCTGGAATCACGTCGAGCATCTCGCAAAAGCGCCCCTAATTAGGAGCGCTTTCACGAGTTTACTTTCAATTGAGAATCGTCACCCTAAGAATCAATCTCTTAGTGATCGGATTTAATGCCTGCTGAGCATAGCGTGATTAAAACATCGGTCTTAGGTCCCACTTCTTTTTGATAGGCTTCCCACGCGGCAAAGTTTGCCGCTGTTGTATGTTCGATATAAAACCCTAATTCAGCGACTTTCTTTCTCCAGTATAGAAGTCTCTCTTCAGGAGCAATCACAAATTTGACATTGTGTTTTTTCGCGTAAGCAAGGATTTCTTTCGCACGCAAGGGCTTACCAATCGAAATCCCTTCAGCAATTGTGGGCTTTACATCAACGGCTACGGCATCATCCTTCCCTTCCTTTTGTGCCTTAAAAAGGGGATCACAGTATTCACTTTGTAAAGCAATGACTTGCGGGAAGTTGTCGATTACGCCACTTGCGAGTAAATGCTCCAAGGCTTTCATCACACCAAGGTAAAGCGTCCCGTTTCCTGTCGGTACGACAATGTGCTCAGGAATGCGACCCAATTGCTCGAAGACTTCATAAATATAGGTCTTCATGCCTTCGTAAAAGTAGGGATTTACGACGTGATTGGCGTAATAGACGCCTTCGTCTTTGACTCTCTTACGGCACACATCCGCACAGTGATCACGCGTACCAGGAACAACGATGGCTTTAGCGCCTGTGGCTTCAATCATTGTGATCTTCTTGGGGCTTGTGCCTTCTGGGACATAGATTTCGCATTCAATGCCAGCCCTGGCGCAGTAGGAAGCCACCGCTATGCCTGCGTTTCCGCTTGAATCCTGAACGCACTTTTTCACACCAATCGCTTTCATGTGTGCCACAAGTGTCGCCGCCCCTCTATCTTTAAAAGACAACGTTGGCATCGCGTAATCGACTTTAAAAAAGACGCCAGGCTTTACTTCAACCGTGGGGGTCATCCCCTCTCCCATCGAAACCTCACGCCACGCATCTCCCTCGCCAGTCATGAATTTGCGATACCGAAATAAGCTCCAGGTGGATTTGTCGACTTTTGCTAGATCAAAGGGCTCAGCGACATCTTCTAACTCAAAAAGTCCCCCGCACGAACAGGTTGGTTCATGTGTTGTCACTGGCGTCTTTTTTCCACACTTTGTGCAAACGTAGTCCATCTCATTACTCCTTTTTTAATTCCACAATCGCTTCGATTTCCACCAAGCAGTTAAAGTGCAAAGGAGACGTTGAAACAATCACGCGCCCTGGCTTATGGTCGCCGAAGAATTTGGCATAAACACCATTGATTGCCGTCCAATAGGTGTTAGATGGCGTATAGATCCTGCAAAACGCGACATCTTCTTTTTTCGCTCCTGCGGCCTTCAAGACTCGTTCAAGATTATTTAAGGCAAGAGCTGCATGCTCATCAATTGTCCCCGTGCACACTTCTCTTGTGTCGGGGTCAATCGAGAGTTGCCCGGAAATAAACAGTAAGTTACCGACTTGAACAGCCGCACTGTAGTGCCCAGGATTTTTCCCTTTAAAGTCTGGAGTGATAAAACGCATCGTTATCTCCCAAAAAATAAAAACTTTTAAAAATGACGAAAATAGACATTCTGTCTTTTACGAATTCTTTTCTTTTGGCGTCTTTTTGGGGCTCTTTTTCTTCATCGATTGGAGGTCGCTATAGATTGTGACCTTAGAGAGTCCCAAGACAGCGGCAACCTTTTCAACGCTGCCTTTCAATAAAAAGACGCCACGCGCCTCTAAGTCTTTCAAGTATTTAAGGCGCTCGGCTCTCGTGGGTGTTGCGTCGATTAGTCCCATGTCGCGAGCCAGAGACTCGATAATCTTTTCTGTTAACTCAAAAAGTGAAGCTTGAGTTTCAGCCTCACTTACATCGGCATCCGCGCCGCTTACCAGAGGTTTCCCTTCCTCAGGCGCAGGCTTCTTAAAATAGACCTCGCCTTTTTTCGGTAAAGCGAGAGTGACGTTTTCAAGTCCTGGTAGCGAAGGTTTCACATATTCAAAGGTACTCACGCTACTTGTGACATCTTCATTGACGCAAAAGGCACCGATAAGTTCCCCAAAATCATCCCGAATCAAGACAGTCTTCGAGTAAATGAGTTTCTTTTTCCAGTAGTACCAATAATCGGGCACATCGTCTCCGCCTCGGGATTGCGCCTCTAAAACCTCTCGCACAAGGTGCCGCAAACCCTGACCCACGTGGCGGTCCGTGACTTTCCCGTTACCGACAAAAACCACAGAATGCGCGGGGTCCGTTAAATCATGTAAGACCACTTCAACCGAGGGGCCTCGTTGAGCAATCACAGCCTTTCCAAACCCAATCCACATATTAAGTTTATGGGGGAGATCTTTATTGGCAATTTCGATTTTTAGTTGCATCTCTTAACCTCTTTGAAATGAAGATCAAAGCAAGATAAACAGCATTATAT
>CAVCTI010000070.1:0-2918 GCA_963604755.1 Duodenibacillus sp.
GACTTCTTAGAGCGTGACGAGCGATTTGGTTTCCGTTATGGAAGCGATCCGTACGCGCAAAATAAAGCGCTTACGGGTATGCCTGCCTTTAAGTGGGACGGAAAGGCCTGGCAGAAAACAACGGAATTTGATGCGGTTTTAGAACCTGCCTTTAGGGAACTCACAAAGTCGCTTCCGTCGCTGATGTTTGTCTACCACAAGGCAACCGAAGTTGCGCCAGGAAAAGTGGCTGCTCCCTACCTCATTGAGGGTAACGGCTTTGACTTCTTCTTTATCCCTGGAAGTGACAACGTCCCTATCGGTCAACTTGAAGACCGCTAAGACTGAAAACCCCGGGGCTCAATGGCTCGGGGTTTCGTTTTGAGAGTAACACCTTTTATGAAGCAGCTGCCTTATCGATAAAGATTAAGGCCCCGTCTTTGAGTTCAACACGCACCGTGTCTCCTGGCGCATATTGACCTTGAAGGATGAACTCAGCTAACGGATTTTCAAGCTTTTCTTGTACCGCTCTCTTTAAAGGACGAGCCCCGTACACGGGATCGAATCCCGCAGCAGCAACATAGTCAAGAGCCGCATCGCTTAATTTCAAAGAAATACCCTGAGCCGCTAAGCGTTTGGCAAGCAACTCAACCTGAAGCGAAGCAATCTTACGAATCTCAGCTTGACCGAGGTTATTAAAGACCACAATCTCATCGATACGATTGACAAATTCTGGACGAAAATGCGCTTTCACTTCCTGCATTGCCGCTTCACGAACTTCTTCGTGCGGGGCGTTAGCCAGGCGCTGAATCTCATCGCTTCCTAGGTTACTCGTCATGATAATTACCGTGTTCTTAAAGTCCACAGTGCGACCTTGACCATCTGTCATACGACCGTCGTCCAAGACCTGCAAGAGGACGTTAAAGACATCGGGGTGCGCCTTTTCAACTTCATCGAGCAATATGACGCTATACGGTTTACGACGAACAGCTTCAGTTAAGTAGCCTCCCTCTTCGTAGCCGACGTATCCCGGAGGAGCACCGATTAAACGAGCAACCGAGTGCTTTTCCATAAATTCGCTCATATCGATACGGATTAAAGCCGATTCTGAATCAAAGAGGAATTCACAGAGGGCCTTCGTTAATTCCGTTTTACCAACACCCGTTGGGCCTAAGAATAAGAAGGAACCATAGGGACGATTGGGGTCAGAGAGCCCTGCACGACTACGAAGCACTGTCTGGCTTACCGCACGAACCGCTTCATCCTGTCCAACAACACGACGCTTTAAGGCATCAGCCATACCAAGGAGTTTTGCTTTTTCGCCTTGCATCATCTTCGAAACGGGAATACCCGTTGCACGGCTGACAACCTCAGCGATTTCCTCGGCTCCAACGCTTGTGTGCAAAAGTTTCGGGTGCGTTTTCGCTGTCTTCTCGCCGCTTTCAGCTTTACGTAGTTTCTCCTCGAGTTTCGGAAGAACGCCGTACTGCAATTCAGCTAAGCGTTCAAAGCGACCTTCACGACGGCAGGCTTCCATCTCGATACGTGTGTGATCGATTTCATCGCGCACGGCTTTCGAGCCAAGAGCTTCGGCCTTCTCGGCTTTCCAGATCTCCTCTAAGTCTGAATACTCGCGAGATAGTTTCGTGATTTCGTCTTCGATTGCAGCCAAGCGTTTGCGACTGGCTTCATCGGTTTCCTTTTTCATCGCCTCGCGTTCAATCTTTAATTGAATGAGACGACGATCGAGTTTGTCCAATGCCTCGGGCTTCGAATCGATTTCCATTTTCACGCGGCTTGCCGCCTCATCAATGAGGTCAATGGCCTTATCGGGCAAAAAGCGGTCTGTGATGTAGCGCTCAGAAAGTTCAGCAGCCGCAACAATCGCTGGGTCCGTAATTTCAACGCCGTGATGCGCCTCGTACTTTTCCTGCAATCCACGCAAAATCGCAATCGTATCCTCTAGGCTCGGTTCATCGACGAGAACCTTTTGGAAACGACGCTCTAAAGCCGCGTCTTTTTCAACGTACTTACGATATTCATCGAGTGTTGTTGCGCCAATGACGTGAAGTTCCCCACGTGCGAGAGCGGGTTTAAGCATATTGCCCGCATCCATCGAGCCCTCGGTTTTACCCGCGCCAACAACGGTATGCAACTCATCGATAAAGAGAATGATTTTCCCCTCGGAAGCTGTGACTTCTTTTAATAACTTCTTTAGACGTTCTTCGAACTCACCACGGTACTTAGCACCAGCGATAAGGCCTGCCATATCCAAAGAGAGAACCACTTTGTGCTTTAAACCGTCGGGCACTTCGCCATTGACAATACGCTGTGCGAGGCCTTCGACAACAGCGGTCTTACCAACGCCAGGCTCACCAATGAGCACGGGGTTATTCTTTGTACGACGTTGCAAAATCTGCATCGTGCGACGAATCTCGTCGTCGCGTCCGATCACAGGGTCAATCTTTCCTAAGCGGGCGCGCTCGGTAAGATCGATCGTGTAGCGCTTAATCGCGTCGCGTCCTGACTCGCCTTCAGCATCTTCCACTTTTTCGCCGCCACGAACAGCGTTAATCGCAGCAGCAAGGGAGGCCTGCGTTACGCCAAAGCGTGAAAGGAGTTTTGAAACCTCAAATGAGCAATCCGTCAAGGCAAGTAAAAAGAGCTCCGAGGAAATAAACGAATCCTGGCGCTTACTCGCTTCCTTTTCCGCTAAGTTAAAGGCGCGGACCGTGTCGCGACTTACTTGAACGTCGCCAGCAGTGCCAGTGACTTTCGGAAGCCGTTCAATCGCATCAGAAACGGCTTTGCGAATCTCTTTGGCGTTTGCTCCAACGCGTCCAAAAAGACTATTCGCAACCCCTTCCTCGTCATCCATAATGGCTGCGAGGATATGAACAGGCTCAATAAACTGGTTGTCGTTTCTCAAGGCCATCGAT
>CAVCTI010000071.1:0-4885 GCA_963604755.1 Duodenibacillus sp.
TGAGAGTTCTGTCTTAACGTCTGAAAGTTCACGGGTTACGTTCACAAGAACGCCACCAGCTACATACTGTGCACCACTTAATCCAATCGCAAGTGAGGAGACGCCTTCCTTGGCATCAGAGGTCGCTTTAACAGCACCCGCTGTTGACGTAAGTGACCCGCCACTTACGGTCGTTGTCGTTTCATGCTCTGTTGTTGCAACGTTAGCGGCAATTGAACCTGCACCCTTTCCCGCAAAGGCGCCAATCGTGAGAACGTTATCGATATTGACGTAGTCGCCAGATTCAAGAACGAGGTCTTTAACTGCTTGAAGCTTTGAATTCGTAACGGTCGTCTTCGTTGCACCACCGTGGTAATTAACAGTGGCGCATCCCGCTGCCGCGCCTGTGCCTGCGCCTTCGCCATTGATAACAAAGCTCTTTAGGGTTGTTGTGCTTGTTGCACCAATGCGGATCCCTTCAATCGCGTTTTCCGTGCGATCGTTTTCTAGTGTTGCCGCAACAGAAATATCATTAACAATTTTGTCATTAATCTTAGATTTATCTACTGCGCCCTTAGCTTTAAGGGTCTTTGAAGGGGTAGAGGTCTGCTTGACTTCGCTATCGGTAACTTGGGATTGAGTCGTGCCATAGCGCGTGTTCACAAGGATAGAAAGCCCGCCTGCGGCAGTCTGAGCCCCTGCAACTTGTCCCACATACGAACCAATCACGTCATCGCTTTGGGCATTAACGGAAGCTACTCCCGCGGCGAGATCGGCCTTAACGTTTTTAAGTTCCGCCTTTGTGTCATCTGTTAGCTTATTCACGGCAACCGAACCCATGAGAGCAAAAGTTTTCGCTCCTGCGCCGCCAATGGCGATATTTTCTATATCGTCAGCGGTCTTTGCGGCAACTTCAAGGGTTTCTGTTCTGATGCGGGTGTCATCTACACTATCACGCGCAAGTGTGGCATTGGTCGTCGTTGTAATGCGGTTAACAGCAATACCGAGTCCTAAACCAGCTTTATCTGCGTAGCCTGCGGCGATACCAAGGTTATAGACACCGCTCGTTTCAATGGCTTTAATACTTAAGGCACCAAGAACTGCAGTCGAATCACTAGCGATGAGAGAACCATCGGTATTTATCGTCACTGTCTTAAGATTATTAACTCTCGCAGTGGTATTGCGCTTTACTTCCCCGACGCCAGCCGCTCCAGCAAATCCTACCTTCGCGTCGGGTCCGATTCCTGCTGCAAGAACAAGCGTGTGTACCTTATCCGTAGCTTGAGCTTTTACAGTCAAATCCCCTACTTGCTTACCACTTGTCTTTTGCACGGTAAGGTTACTTACATCAACCTTTGTGCCATCACTCGACCCACGCCCAGAAATGGAGTACGCAACAGCGCCAGAGATTCCTGCCTTGTCGTCTCCCGTGTAGGCAACAGCGCCTGCAAGAGTCCAAAGATTACTTGTGTCATCGGATAAGAAACTACTTGTCGTAAAATCCTTAAGCGTAAGGCCGTTTACTGTAACGAGAGATTCATTTTTGACGCGATTAACGGCTACAGACCCCGCAAAGGAAACCTGTTTTGTCACTGCAACGTCAGCTGCAACGTCCCAAGCTCTGGCATTATTTAAAGTCTTTACAGTAAGCGTTGAAGCATGAATTAGAGAATTATCTGTTATCGAGACTTCAGCGCGGTTATCCGTGTTCATCACCGTGACGGCAGCGCCGCCACCAGAACCCTTGTCACTTAAACTTAAGCCCACGCCGCCAGCGACATTAACGGTTGTAGCCTTATTGGCCGATTCAATCGCTACCGTATGAGATTCAATAGTTGCCCCTGTGAGAGTAGAAGTTGCGCTCTGGTCTACGTTAGAGACAATCACAGAGCCCGCGACCGCATAATGCCGATCGTTATCCTTGGAACTAGGCGAGGCAGCGATTCCCATTGCAACACCGACACTTGTCGCGTTGGCCTGAGCGCGCTGTGTGTAACTACTATGTGTCAAACTAACGCCAGAGAGTCGCTTAAATTCTGAAGAAGTGACGGCGGTCTTGAAATCATTATCAATGTTGTTGACAAGAATCGCCGCTCCACTTGAAGTGTCATTTGTACTCAGTGCTGCTGAGACGACGACTGTTGTTTGATGTAGGCCTACTTTCGTTGCTAATTCTGAGAGTTTTTGACCATCTGCCTTCGCTTCATCTTTCTTTTTCTGCAGTGTGACTTCAGAATAGAAATCCTGATTACTGAGTTCTTTATCGAGATTGGCTTTCTTCGCAACGCCAGACTCTTCTACCCAATTAGATAGCGTCTTAAATTCCTTTGAGTCATCATCGGTGATGCCCGAAGCCAGGATATTCGATACCCCATCAGAAATAAGCGTAATCTTGGAATTACTCACTTCGGCGTTAACAGTGTTAATAAAATCTGTCGCAGCAGCAGCCCCTGTGAAGGCAAAAGAGGTATCCCCCGTTGTTACATTAGTTCCAACAGAGGTGGTCACTTGGCTAACATTCGTCAAGGCTCTTAAGTCAAACTTCTTCGCGCAAAGAAGCGTAAGACTTGAAGCCGTACTAGCAACCGTGTTATTGATCTTTCCATAGGAAACAAGGAACCCTAAGGAGCGTGAAGCATCCTGCCCATTTTGTAGCGAGAATCCAAACCCCGTTCCCCCTGTGACCTGTGTCTCTCCGTTCCAAGCGGCTTGATCCCAGGCAATGCCGTAATTATTTGTCGTTTGCTCGAGAGAACTTACATCCGCTCGCACGGTGTTTTCTAGGATATTGACACTTGCACTGACATCAAAGGAATTCTGACTTCCGCCATCATCGGACTTTGAACGAGCAACAGCAGCTGATAGCCCTTCTGCAATAATCGTTCCTTGATTAACAGCGCGGATTGTGGCATCAGTCGTTTTATCTAAAAGAAGGGAAGCCGTGGCATCTGTAACCTTTCCTACCCTATCGATATCGATTTTATTTGTGAGAGTTCCAGAATTCACTGCGAGTGCACCGCCTACACCTGCGGTACTTTGAGTCGAGGCATCGTTAATATCAACAAGACTTGCCCCAACGCCACCTGCCCATGCGCCAATCCACTTATCTGTCGCAGCCTCAACGTTAAGTTTCTCAGTTTGAATCTTGAAATTATCTGTCTTAACCGTGACCTGGTTTTCAAGATCGATGACGTTCCAAGCGATGCTTGCGGCGAGTCCCAACTGGAAATGCTTTTCGATATCATCATCGAGAATCGGGTCGTTGTTTCCATCATCAAGGTTGGCATTACCCTCATCATCAAAGAGGTCATTTCCTGGATTATTGTTTTCATCGCCTGCGACATCCTGAGGATTATCAGGGTTATCTAGGTTATCGTTGCCTTCATTATTCGAGCGAAAAATATTCTTTACTTTACGAACAAACTGTCCAGCGGTATTACCCCAGTTTGCAGAATTCTCATCGACCGTATCGATTAAATCCCCAATACCAGAGAATTTGTCTTTAAGAGCGTCTCCAATACCTGAGAACCAATTTTTAATCTCGCTGAAGACTCCGCCTTCACTCGAACCAGACATCGCTATGCCACCTGAGACACCGATTGCATTAAGTGTCGTATCTTGGTGGGCAGAAATGTCCACCCCCGTACCGAGATTGGTAGCGGGTCTCTTGGCGCTCATGAGGCCTGTAGTCGAGTAGAGATTTTGGTCTTTTGACTTATCGAGGATATCGTTATCTTCGACAACTACGTTATTCTTAAAATCAACAATATTGATTGCAACCGATGCTCCAACATTATTGGAGGGTTTATCGCCTGTGCCAACGCTCGCGGTACCTGCGATTGCTTGGTTGTTATCCTTTCTCGAGGCTTCAACCAAAATGTTTCCGCCAGAAACCGTCGCCTCATCGTCGATACGCAGTAGGTTTGTCCCCTCCGAGAGGCTCGTTGTCACATTAGCGGAAATTCCAAAGCTTCCACCACTTACATCAGCACTTGCGCCAATCGTGATGTTTTCAACTCTGTCGCTTGCACTGATGCGAACAAGAGCCGCTCCTGACTGATCGACAATCTCGGCGCCTTCGCGAATTGTTAAGACGTTATTTGTCTTTTGTGACTGAACGAGGATCGTCGCCCCAAAGGAACTAGCATCCGTAATCGTCGGATACGCTACTCCCATAAAGCTCTTTAAGTGGCCACTCAGAGCAACGGTTTCATTGACGCTTACGCAAGCAACATCGATTGCCACCGTTTCGGTTGACGCCGTGGGTTTGGCGTAAATCTTTGCGCCCTTACCAATCGTTAAATTAGACGCTGTTGACTGTTGAATGACACCCAAGCCGCCACCGAAGGCTGTTTTATCTTTATCAGCCGATGCCGCGGCTGTCACATAACTATTGACGTAGCTATCAAGTTGAATAAATTGGCAAGCGTTTTCTACGACTTCATAAACCGTAGCAAGTCCCCCGATTGCAGTGGCCGCATTTTTGAAAACTGTTTTGATGTTAGTCGATAGGGCATTCGTGTAACTTAAAAGAGTAGACGGTTGCGCACCTTCTGCCTTACTTGCGTCTTCTAAAACTTTTGCGGATTTCTCCACTTCTGTCCAATCTGCATCGCTTCCTTGCTTATGGAATGTGTAAACCTCTTTTAAGAGTTTGACCTTTTCCAAGAGGTCATCGATCATCGTTTGGATGCGGTTGTAGCCGATCTGAGCCTTATTGTTGATGACAACAGTACCAGCGCTAGATTCAAGTGTTACTTTGTCAGCAATCGTAAGATCGGAAGTAACGGTGTCACTCTCATCAGGGAGCACAACGAGCAGTCCAATCGCGCCCGCTACAGAAACTTCTCCTGTTTGATTTCCGTCCTTAGACTTTTCTCCCTCACTTTGTGCGTAAACCGTGTAG
>CAVCTI010000072.1:0-3980 GCA_963604755.1 Duodenibacillus sp.
GCTCTACTGGACTCAAGGGCTTTAAGCGCTCGGCTAACCCCTTGTAATTTAAACGGGGCGTGAAGTTCTTAAATAAAAGGAAAGTCGCAGAAAGCACAATCCAATTCTTGGCTTTTTCTGTTTTAAAGATACTCGTGCGATAAGCGTATTCGCAGTCCTTACAGGAAAGCTCAATCACTGTATCGTGATCGGGGTCATAGCAGGAAACAGAAATTAAACGGTCTCCAACCTCAACGCCATAGGCTCCGATATTTCCGACAACGGCGCCCCCGATGGTGCCTGGAATTCCAGATAGGTTCTCTAATCCACACCAGTGATGCTTAATCATGAGTTTTACAAAGTCCGGCCACGATTTCCCGGCTCCCACACGAAGAAGAACCGTATCGTCATCTTGTTCGATTACATTGATTGACTTATGCACCGAATGCAGAACAAGACCCGCAAAATCTTTTGTAAAGATGGTGTTAGAACCGCCCCCCAACACAAAGCGCGGCATCGCTGCGTAAGTTCGATTTGAAAAGATTTCCCGTAAATCCTCTGCGGTTTTATATTCGGCGTAATAGTGCGCCTTCGCAGGTAAGCGCATCGTGTTCTTATCTTTTAAATCGACATTCGTTTGAACCGTTATCATGGGCTTACTCCCTAAATTTCCCCCAAACGATTGGTAATTTCTTTTTCCACTGTCGCGCTATCAATTCGAGCGTCGACAAAGAGTTCTTGGGTTTTACCTTGAAGGATGTAGCGGTCAGGTAGTCCAATCTCTAAGGTTGGAACGAGAATATTGTCTTTTGAAAGCACTTCAAGAACGGCAGAGCCCGCGCCAGCTGCGACAACACCTTCTTCAGCTGTGACAATTAAATCGTGCGTTTTCGCTGCTTCTAAAATCGCCTCTTCGTCTAGGGGCTTAGCAAAGCGCATATCAATAAGCGTTGCCCCAAGGTGTTCGGCCACATCCCAAAGGTTTTTCACCATCGAGCCAAAAGCCAAAATGGCAACTCTCTTCCCTTTTCTCTTTTTGCTTTTCAGTAGTGTGCGGGATTTCCCAATAGGAATTGTCTCGAAATCCTCTCCTGCAGGTACGCCTCGACCCTTTCCTCTTGGGTAGCGAACCGCCGCTGGCGTCCCTAGCCGCACAGCAGTCGTTAGCATCAGGCGCGCCTCGCGTTCGTCGCTAGGCGTCATAATCGTCATATTGGGCATGCTGCGTAAATACGCGATATCAAAAACGCCGTGATGCGTGGGGCCGTCAGCTCCCACGAGACCTGCTCTATCGATAGCAAAGGTCACAGGTAAATTCTGCAACGCCACGTCATGCAGGATTTGATCGTAAGCGCGTTGCGCAAACGTTGAATAAATCGCCACAACGGGGCGTAGCCCTTCACAGGCAAGACCCGCGGCGTAGGTGACAGCGTGTTGTTCGCAGATTGCCACATCGCGATAGCGCTCAGGAAACTTCTTTTCAAATTCGACTAAACCACTGCCTTCACGCATCGCAGGCGTGATCGCATAAATCTTGGGGTCAACGGCAGCAATATCGCAAATCCATTTGGAGAAAACCTCGGTGTAGGTGGGGTGTTCGCGATCGATCTTAGAGGCAATGGGAACTTTCGGGTCAAACTCTGAGACCCCGTGATAAATTGTGGGGTTTTCTTCAGCGGGCGCGTAGCCTTTACCTTTGACGGTTGTCACATGTAACACAATCGGACCCATGGGGCCCTCTAAGGCACGGAGCTTGGCGAGCATGCGAACGAGCCCTGGTAGGTCATGCCCATCGATCGGACCAAAGTAATTTAAGTCGTACGTGGAAAAGATCGAAGACGGGGGGCTTAAAAAGTTCACTGTCTGCTTTTCTAGGCGTTTAGCAAGTTCATGTAGGAGCGGCGTATTTTTTAGTAGACTCTTACCGAAATTGCGCATTCTCCAGAAGTGACTCGTGCTCACTAACTTGCCTAAGTGTCCGCACAAAGCACCCACAGGCGGCGAAATCGAGCAATTGTTGTCGTTAAGGATAATAAGTAGGCGAACCCCTTCTTTGTAATCACCTGCGTGATCAAGGGCCTCGCTTGCCATTCCGCCCGTTAAAGCGCCGTCACCAATCACAGCGATATGCCAACGCTTATCGTTTCCATTTAAGTGCGAGGCTACAGCCATGCCGAGAGCGGCTGAAATCGATGTCGATGAATGAGCGGTACCGAAGGCGTCATACTCGCTTTCTTCTCGCTTTGGAAACCCTGAGATGCCTTTGTATTGACGTACATGCTTTAACGCCTCACGACGCCCAGTGAGAATCTTATGCGCATAAGCTTGGTGCCCCACATCCCAAACAAGACGGTCATCTGGGGTATTGAAAACATAGTGAAGCGCGATGGCAAGTTCCACACTGCCTAAAGAACTTGAAAGGTGGCCACCCGTGTGGCTCACACAGTCAATAATGTAAGAGCGAATTTCGCTCGCAAGCTCAGAAAGTTCTTCAATTTTGAGCTTTCTTAAGTCTTTTGGACTATCAATCGAGTTTAAAATTCTCATATTATTTATTTTGTTCGCTCAATCATGTAATGAGCCAAATCGAATAGATGGATTAGCGAACACGAATTAAAAATCTTTTCTTCTTCTAATAACTGAAGAGCCGCAGTCGCATCATTGAGACACTTTTGCGCAAGTGTTTTGGATGCCTCTAACCCGATCATGGAAACGAATGTGGGTTTATCGTTTTCGGCGTCTTTTCCGGCAGTTTTCCCGAGAGTGGCAGCGTCAGAAGTGACATCCAAAATATCGTCTACCACTTGAAAGCCAAGCCCCAAGGCGGCGCTAAAGGTGAGTAACGCAGGCTTTCCCTTCTCGTAGAACTCGCGACTTCCGCAAAGCGCTCCCATCAAAATCGCCGCTTCAATTAAGGCGCCTGTTTTTTTGCGGTGCATGGATCTGAGAAGTTCAATATCAATGTGGCGCCCGACGTTTTCTAAATCAATCGCCTGCCCCGCGCACATCCCTTCACGACCACAGGCTTTCGCAAGAATCGCAATGGCGTCTAAACGAGAGGCTTTACAAATCGAAAGCTGCGTCAAAAGTAAGAATGCCTCAGGCTGCAGGGCATCCCCTGCAAGCATCGCCTCTGCCACGCCAAACATGACGTGGCAAGTCGGTTTCCCGCGCCTTAAGGTATCGTTATCCATGCTTGGCAGATCATCGTGAATGAGCGAATACGCATGCACGAATTCAAGGGCGAGAGCGACAAGATCGGTGTCTTCTTTTTTCGCACCCGTAAGTTCCCCTGCGGCGTACGACAAAAGCGCTCTGATGCGCTTTCCTCCCCCTGTGACCGCGTAGTCCATGGCATTAACTAACTTCTCGGTTTCGTTTGTTGTGGGAGTGAGGATTTTTTTTGCGTGAGCCTCAACATCATCGCGTAAGGGAGTCGCCCAAGCATTAAAACGCTCGGCATCAAACGAAAATTTCTCTTGATTTAACGACATATCTCTTTACTCTAGAACGGAACGTCGTCAGAGGTTTTTTGAGAAGAATTCTCTATTTCCTTTTCTCCGTAAATACGAAGCTTTTCTTCAGCTGCTTTTAAGGCCTCTTGGCAGATTTGCGCTAATTTTTGCCCGCGCTGAAACTTTTCGACGGATTCATTTAAAGAGAGCTTTCCCGATTCCATTGCTTCAACAATCGTCTCAAGCTCGGCGATTGCCTCTTCAAAGGTCGGTTTCGATGATGTGGCCATGGCACTTTACCCCCAAAAAAATTTCTCAGAAATCTTAAAAATACGCCTAAGAACGTTTTGATCTAAGAGAAATACTCGCAAAGATATCCAAAAATTTCAATTTATGGATTCTAGCGCAGAAAAGAAGATTATTTTTCCTAATAAAATGAAAGATAAACTAAGATCATTTACCTATTTTTGAGGTATTTGGTGTATTTGGGGAAGGAATCGGAAAAATTTGGAGCGGGAGACGAGTCTCGAACTCGCGACCTCAACC
>CAVCTI010000073.1:0-2669 GCA_963604755.1 Duodenibacillus sp.
CCTTGAACCGTTACTGGGTAAAGCGTTAAGGAAATATTGGGGGCGTGTAGCGAAATTGTTTTTACAACATCACGCAAAGCCGCTCCCGTCTCGCTTGTAATAACACCCACGCGTTTCGGGAACTTCGGTATCGGTTTTTTTCGAGAAGGATCGAAAAACCCATCGGCTTCAAGCCTAGCTTTTAATGCCATAAATTTGGCATAAAGAAGCCCTTCGCCAGCGGGCTCCAAGGATGAAACAATTAAAGAGAGTTTCCCTTGCGGCTCATAGAGTTGAAGTTTGCCGCGCACCTCAACTAAGTCACCGACTTTAGGCTCATAACTATTGGCACGCCTCGCGTAACGAAAGAAACAAAGCTGAATCAGCGCTTCTTTCTTTTCGTCTTTTAAATCGATGTACCAGTGGCCTGAACTTGCTGGGTGAAACGAATGCACTTCCCCGAGAACATGAACCTCGGAGAAATCGGCTGTGAGCGTATTTTGTAGACGAGTCAGAAGAGCCGATACACTCAGTACTGGCTCTTCCCAAGGTTCTTTAGTCTCGGAAAAGAAGAAATCACCATCCTCGACCATACAAAAACCTCACAGAAAAGAGAATAGTTTAAGAAAAAACTACTCTATCCTAGTGGCGACGCGCAGGAGCAGGAGCTGCTGGCGCGCGACCGTCGATGTGACGGAACGTAATACGACCCTTGGTTAAGTCGTAAGGCGAGAGTTCCAAGGAGACCTTGTCTCCAGCCAAAATGCGAATGTGATGCTTACGCATCTTGCCGTTTGTGTAGGCGATGAGCTCATGCCCGTTTTCAAGTTTCACGCGATAACGCGCATCGGGAAGCACTTCAAGCACTTCGCCTGCCATTTCGATTAGGTCTTCTTTTGCCATAAATCCGTATTGTGTGATGAAAAAATTACCCTAAAAGAAGAGCAAATTGCGACTTCTTTCAGGATTTCGGGCCTCATTTTAACCACGAAGATAGAGAGTGACGCGCTTTTTAAAATGAAATGACTTGTTTTTCCTGTTGTTTTTTCGTCAACGAGGCTCCATAATCCGCGCAAATTTCTTTTTTTAGGATTATCTCGCCTGCTATGCCAATCAAAGAACTCGATCAAAAGCGCGCTGAAAATGAGTTTTCGCGCGTAAGAAGCGCCTCTCCCTTGGTGCACTGTTTAACAAACATTGTGGCCTCTGCCTTCACGGCGGACCTTCTTGCTGCAGCGGGCGCCAGTCCTGCGATGATTCCGGCTAAAGAAGAAGCGCCTGACTTTGCTCGCGTTGCCTCGGCTCTTTTAGTCAATGTCGGGACACTAACAAGCATGGACTTTGCCGCAATGGCGCTTTCAGCAAAAGCCGCAGGGTACGCCAAACGCCCCTGGGTATTAGATCCCGTTGCCGCAGGCATTACAGTGTGGCGCGACGCGATGATTGCCAAACTCCTATTGCAGTCTCCAACTGTCATTCGTGCGAACCCCTCTGAAATCATCGCGATAAGTGGTGGAGAAAAAACAAGTAAAGGCGTCGATAGTGTCTTGGGTAGTCACGCAGCACTCGAAGCCGCCACGCGTCTTGCGAAAAACACAGGAGCCATTGTTGCTGTCACAGGAGAAGTCGACTTCATCACAGATGGCTCAGAAACACTCTCTGTCACAGGAGGCGACAGTGGTGCCTCACGCATCGTGGGAACGGGATGTGCGCTTTCCGCTCTTTGCGCCGCTTACGTTGCTAATGCTCCAGAACCCTTGGTTGCTGTTGCTAGCGCCTGTGCGCTTTGTAAGCGAGCGGCTGAAAAGGCTAAGGGACAACCTTACGCAAGCTATCGCATTGCCTATTTGGATGCAATTGAAACGATTAGCTCGGGAATTCAGTAAATGGCTCGTCCCCAACTTAACCTTTCGCTTTACCTCGTTTTAGATCCTGTGCTCTGCAATGGCGAAGACGGGATGATTCGTACAGCAGAAATTGCCGCCAAATCTGGAGCCACTGTTATTCAGCTTAGAGCCCCAGGATGGGATACCGAACAGCTCATTTGCTGCGGGAAAAAAATAAAAGACGTCTTAGATCCCCTTGGCACGACTCTCATTGTCAATAACGACGCCGTAGCCGCCAAAGAAATTGACGCAACAGGACTACACGTCGGACAAAGCGACATGAGCCCCAAAGAAGCTCGAGCGCTTTTAGGTAACGATGTTGCAATTGGCCTTTCGATTACAAAGGAGAGTCAATTAACTTGCGTTGATTACAGTCTTATCGACTACATTGGCGCGGGTCCCGTTTGGAAGACGGCCACAAAAAAGGATGCCGCTCCTGCTATGGGGCTTGACGCGTTTTCTCGCATCGCAAAAGCCTCTTGCGTTCCCACTGTGGCTATCGGCGGAATTGGAGTCAGTGAAGCTCGCCTTTTGCGAGAGACACCAGCAGCAGGCATTGCTGTTATCTCCGCAATCTGTGGGCAAAAGGACGTTGCTCTTGCAACGAAAGCTCTTAAATGTGCTTTTCGGTAAAATACAACCGCTAAAGAAAGGGAAAAAACGCACGTCCTACGTAGATAAAGGCGCAATCGTCACTGGAATTCCCTGCGTCATTTTTAAAGATTTACAGAAAAAACACTGACAAAATAGGCGCTAATTTCGATTCATTTTGGCTCTTGCCAATTGCCGCGATTGTGTATATAG
>CAVCTI010000074.1:0-8900 GCA_963604755.1 Duodenibacillus sp.
CATAAACTCCTTGTTACTCGCGGTACGGGAGGCTTCTCAACACAAGTGGTCTATATGCATCCGCTTGTTGCCCCCATTAAAGAAGGCGCTCTTGTTGGAACACTTAATGTGACATTTGAGCAGCAACACATTGCCTCTTTTCCGTTGTATGCTAAACACGATATCGGTTTAGGCGGTTTTATTAGCCGCTTAGTTGACACGGTACGCCTTAAAACCGAAGAGAGCTATTCACCAGCGAAATGATTATGGATTCTGAAAAAAAAGAAGACTCGCTTATTGAGTTCCCAGCGCTTTTCCCAATTAAAGTGATTGGCAATAACACAGAGTCATTTCCCCAAGAAGTGATTACCGCCATCGGGTCGATTTACCCGGACTTTTCGCCTGCCTCACTTGCAAGCGAGTATTCCAAAACTAAGAAATACATCTCTTTAACAGCCACTGTTTTTGTGACATCACAAGAGCAACTCGATGCAATTTATCGAGCGATTACGGCCTTGGAAAACGCCAAATTCGTGCTATGAATCCAACTGAGGTAAAAAAGAATTCCCTTGCAGCCTGGCTGATGTGTTGCCGACCAAAGACGTGGGCAATTGCGCTTTGCCCGGTTTTTGTCGGGCTCGCTTTTTCGTTTTGGGAACTCCACAGCATTCATTGGCCAATTGCCTTTGCAACAGCGCTTTTATCCATCCTAATGCAGGCAATTACCAATATGGAAAACGATGCGGCCTATACAAAACGAAAAGCTGATCGCTCTGACCGTAAAGGGCTTCCCCGCGCCACATCTCTTGGGCTACTAACAGTTGCCACTGTCGAAAAAGCAATTCTCTTTTTAGCCTTCCTTGTCGTACTTGACACGCTTTACCTTCTCTATCAAGGCGGTTGGGCCATCATTGTGATTAGTCTTTGCTCTGTTGTAGCAGCCTACGTGTATATGGGGGGACCTAAGCCTCTTGCCTACACGCCATTAAGTGAACTTATCTGCTTTATCTTTTTCGGTCTCGTTGCCGTCTGTGGAACGTTTTATCTTCAAACGAAAACCTTCTCTCTTTTTTCCTTTCTCGCCGGATCCGCCGTGGGCTTTCTAGCAACGGCCGTTCTTGTTGTGAATAATTATCGGGATGCTACTCATGATGCCTCTGTGAATCGCATAACCCTAGCTGTTGTCCTCGGCGAAAGACAAACCGCGCGCCTTTACAGTGCGCTCATTTATGCACCCTTTATTGTTTGCCTTATTTTGGTTTCGCTCGACACGTCCTTATGGCCTATCCTTGCTACGTTCGTCTTTTTCTTTAACAATAAAAAATTGAGTTGCCAGTTGCGGCAACTCAGAGGCAATGACTTAAACGCTGTGCTTTTTGCGACAGTGAAGTTTGAGCTGCGATTTTCTCTTCTTTTTTCGATTCTTATTGTCGCAGCTTACTTTTTGCACTAAAGCTTACGAGCCCTCTTCGGTTTTATTCTTCTTTTGCTCCTCTATATGCCTCATACGCTCTTGAATTTCTTTTTCCGTGACGATTTCCACGCAAGAGACAACACGCGTAACGCCTGAAGTCTGTGCTGCAATCTGGCAGGCCTCCTTGTTTTCTTGCGCCGTGAGCATACCGATTAAATAAACGATGCCTCTATCGACAACAACCTTCATTTGATTGAGCTCAACTTTTTGATTGCCAATAATCTTGGCGCGAACTTTTGTCGCAAGTGTCGAGTCGCTCATACGCTCGAAAACACTGGCGTTTTTTTGAACTCGAATTTCGTTAATCACTTCACGAACATCGGTGTTAGAGGCCGCCACTCTTGTTGCAAGAGCTTTAGCTGATTCGCTTGCGATTTCACCAGTTAGTAACACTCGACGGTTGTATGAGGTCACTGTGATGTGGCTATCGACGTCTTTACCGAACTTTTGGTCGATGTCATAGGAAATCTTCTTTTCCAAAATTTTGTCGTCAACAACAGTGCCCGTTGTCCTACGGTCAACAATCGTTCCCACTGCTTTTGTCGTTGCATAGGTCGCCCCTCCAATTGCAACAGCCGTACAGCCACTTACGATAACGCTTGCCATTGCGCAAGTCATAGCAATCACTAGTGTTTGTTTTTTCATATGCCTCTCGTAATTATCTGAAGATCTTTGTGTTTTACCTGTGGATTTCTCGCCCTTTTTTCACAGCCTATTTCTTTCTTTTCTTAAAGCTCTTTTTCTTTTCACAGTCTTTCTTTTGCTTTTCACACACTTTTCTTATGGTTTTCCAAAAGGTTTTCCACAGGCCTCTTCTTTGGTTCTCTTAAACTTTTTTCAAATTTCCACAGAAATTTGTGGCTCTATTGTTATTACTGTTATTTTATTTACTCAAAAAACAGAATAAGTACTACTCGGATAGATTTCTTACCCCAAAAGGAATTAAAACACTGGGTATCTTACTTTTTGTCCCTTCTAAATGACGAATTTGATCGTCAAAAAAGATATGAGGACGAAATGCTTCTAAGACACCGGCTTTGGAATTGCCATCTAATAAAAAGAGTTCTGCTGCATGCATTCCAAAAGACTTTAATGTCGTAATCAGGCGCTGCTCGCTAAGTGCTCCTCGGGCAGTCACAATGGCGACACGAATATTGGGTTTGTAATAGGGATTTCCTTTGGCTCTTATTTCATCTAACTCTTGAAAGCGAGCGAGTTTACGAAAAAGCTGATGTAAGGGTCCTGGAGAATGAGGCGTTGATTTCTTTTCTTGCTCTAACTGCTCAAAACCTTCAAGCCCTTTTTCCTTGTACGCCTTCTCTGATTCATCATCGATAACGACACCATCAAAGTCAAAGGCGATGCGAAGCTCTTGCTCTTTTTCTATCTCATTGGGATGAACGTCTGTCGGTAACACAAGTCCTGCAGGTTGTCCTAGTGCAATCGCTTTCGTGACGTTTTCTCGATTTGCACTTAAAAAGAGCGAAGCGTTAAAAGCCGATAGGTATGGAAACGTCGATTGCCCAGAGGTGAAGGCTCCGGCTTTAATGGGAAGTCCATAGTGTCGGCACGAAGAAAAGAAACGCTGCCCGGTCTCAGGCGAGTTTCTGCTAATAACAATCACTTTAAAGGAGTCTGGTCCAAAGATTTCATTGAGAAATAAAAGTCTTTGGACAAAGGGAAAGGCAACGCCAGGAGCCAAGGGATCGTCCTTATGCTCTGTTTGATATTTGCGGTAGGCGTCGATTCCCCTTTCTTCAAAGAGGGCATGTTCCTTTTCTAAATCGAACAAGGCTCTTGAGGAAACTGCGACGACAAGCTGCTCATTGTTCGATGCCATAGATGTGACTCCGTTAAATATCGATATTGGCCGCAAATAAAGCGTTTTCTTCAATAAAGGCGCGCCGTGGTTCGACCTCATCGCCCATGAGCATTGAGAAGATGTCATCGGCTTTACTTGCATCCTCTAAGCGTACACGCAATAGGCGCCTTGTCTGAGGATTCATCGTCGTCTCAAAGAGCTCTTCGGAGTTCATTTCCCCTAGCCCTTTGTAGCGCTGCTTTCTTACACCGCTTTCTGCTTGAGAAAGTAACCAATGAACGGCTTCACCAAAGTTCTTAATCGCTTGTGAATTGTCTGCACGAACAACACGAGCGCCTTCTTGAATGAGTCCTTTAAGGACATTAGCCGCTTGCGTAAGCGTTGCGTAGTCCTTCGAGCGTAAGAACTCTGGCGTGATGTAGGTGTGGTGAGTATTGCCGTAAATATGGTGACTGATGCAAATCTGCCAGTATTGCTTTTCTTCATTAAAGAGCGCTTTCGTTGTGATTTCAGAATCACGCATTTCCGCAGCAAGCGCTTGAGCACTCGCGTTGGCTTGATTCTCATCGTCAAGAGAAATCGAAACACCTGAAGAAATCGCTAATAATGCAGCGCGATCGATGACTTGGCTTAAGCGGTCGATTGTGGCTTTAGATTGCTCAAACTCGGTGATAAGCTTTTCTAAATCCGTTCCTCGAATACCCACATTGGCATTGAAATCGGCTTCTGAGCAAAAGAGCGTTGCGTCTTTTAAGGCGATATCCAATAGGTAGCGCGCCATCTCTTCATCGTCTTTGATGTAGATCTTTTTCTCAACGTTATTCTTGTCGCGTCCGCCTGTGAAGATGCCATACAAAGGAGGCTGAGCAATATAGACATGCCCTCCTTCGATTAATTGCGGCATCTGACGATAAAAGAACGTTAATAAAAGGGTGCGGATATGGGCGCCGTCGACGTCAGCATCGGTCATCAAAATGATGCGGTGATAGCGTAGTTTCTCTAGAGAGAAATCATTTTTTAGCTGCGTCCCGAGAGCAAGAACAAGTGTTTTAATCTGTTCGCTATCAAGTAGTTTATCCACTGACGCTTTTTCAACGTTAAGAATCTTGCCGCGTAAGGGAAGAATCGCTTGGTATTCGCGATCGCGTCCGGTTTTCGCAGATCCTCCAGCGCTATCGCCCTCGACTAAGAAGACTTCGCTTGCTGCTGGATCTTTACTTGAGCAATCGGCAAGTTTTCCAGGAAGCCCACCGCCAAAGATTTGCTTACGCGTCACTTCTCGAGCTTTGCGAGCCGCTTCTCTAGCGCGAGCTGCGCCAACAATCTTATTGCAGATATCTTTCGCTTGATCGGGATGCTCTTCAAGGTATGTTGATAAGCCATCGCTCACAGCCGCATAAACCGCTGGCTGCACTTCGCTCGTGACAAGCTTATCTTTTGTCTGAGAGCTAAAGGATGGTTGTGGCACTTTTACAGAAAGCACACAAGTCAAACCTTCGCGCATATCTTCGCCGGTGATTTCAAACTTGTCGTTCTTTTTAAGAATATCGTTATTGGCGATGTAATTCTTAAAGACCTGCGTCATAGCGTTACGAAGTCCCGTGACGTGGGTGCCACCATCGCGCTGCGGAATGTTGTTGGTGTAAGCAGCAAGCGATTCGTTATAGGAATCGTTCCACTGGAAAGCGGCTTCAACGTAGACAGAAATCTCCTTGGAACTATCCTTAGAAGACTTTTGCTGAACAGTGCGTTGGATATAAATCGGGTCCTTATGAATCGGTGTACGTGTTGTGTTTTTAAAGAGCACAAAGGAGCGAACACCGCCTTCACTTTCAAGTCTTACGTGCTTGGCTGTTCTTTCGTCTGTTAATTCGATATCAACACCGGAATTTAAGTACGAGAGCTCTCTTAATCTTGTGAGAAGTGTGTCGTAATTGAATTCAGTAATTGGTGTGAAGATTTCAGGGTCAGGTAAGAAGTGAACTTCTGTGCCGCGCTTTGTGGTTTCTCCAAGGTCTTTCATGGGAGAAATTTGATAGCTGGCGCCTGAGGCTGAATCAATTTGCGTTTCAATGGTTCGATCGACGACATTTCCGTGTTCGAAGCGAAGTGATTTTGTGCGTCCATCGCGATGAACGACAAGTTCTAACCAAGAAGCTAAAGCATTGACGCAAGAGACACCAACGCCGTGTAATCCTCCGGAAATCTTGTAGCCGTTATCATCGAACTTTCCGCCTGCGTGCAATTCAGTTAAAGCAATTTCTGCAGCAGAGCGCTTTGGCTTATGTTTATCGTCAAGCTTAACGGCAGTTGGAATTCCTCGACCATCATCGATGACGGTCACAGAATTATCCATGTGAATCGTCACAAAGATGTTCTTTGCAAACCCAGCCATCGCTTCATCGATGGAGTTGTCGACAACCTCGTAGACAAGATGATGTAGACCAGAGCCATCGGAGGTGTCTCCGATGTACATTCCAGGCCGCTTACGAACAGCTTCTAATCCTTCGAGAATTTTGATGTTTGTTTCGTTGTAGGTCGATGATTCTTGTGTTGCTTTCTGTTCTATCTCGTCCATTTTGTCGACGTCAATTTGTGAGTAAATCGAAAAAATTAAACTCGAAACGCCAACAGAGTCATTTCTTTTGTTGGCGTTTCAAGGTAAACCTAAGGTGTGTTCATTAGATGCGCATTGGCATCAGAACATAGCGGAATTGCTCGCTTTCTGGCATCGTAAGAAGCGAAGCTCCATGCGACGAAGAGAAAGAAAAACGAACATCCGTATTTCTTAGGTTGTTTAATACATCAAGTAGGTAAGTGACATTAAATCCAAGGTCAAGCTCTTCTCCGTTATAGTCGATATCGATTGTTTCAATCGCTTCTTCCATATCAGAGTTGACACTTTGAATTTGAAGTTTCCCGTTTGAAACTAACCAACGTAAGCCTTTGAATTTTTCATTGGCGAGAATAGCAACGCGACGCAGTGCACCGATTAATTTTTCACGGTTCACTAAGAACATCTTGTCGTTATTCGTTGGAATCACGCGCGTGTAATCGGGATACTTACCGTTAATTAACTTCGCGATAAATTCAATATCGCCAAAGGAGAATTTTGCGTGTTCTTCACCAATCTCAATATCGACGAGTTCATCGGTATCGGGCAGTAATTTCATTAACTGCAAAACGGCTTTACGCGGAATAATCACTTCAAAAGGCGCGTCGATTGCGACTTCGCAATTGACTTCGCAACACGCTAAACGGTGACCGTCTGTGGAAACGGTGCGGACAAATTTTGGATCGACAACAAGAAGTAAGCCGTTTAAGTAATAGCGGATGTCTTGTTGAGCCATCGCAAAGTGCACCATCTGAAGAAGGTATTTCAGAGCAGAGGCAGGCATCTGAAATTTCTTTCCTGCAACGATAGCGGGAAGTGACGGATATTCATCTGCGTTAAGTTGCGCAAGAGCAAATCGTCCCGTTTGAGCATGAAGAATGACTTTCTTGCCTTCAATGTCTACGGAGATGGCTTCCTCAGATTTCGGAAGCGCCGTTAAGATGGAAATAAACTTTGAAGCTGGTATCGTTGTCTTAACGGGTTCTGTACCAAAACCAATCTTGGTGTGCGTTTTAATTTGAATATCTAAGTCTGTTGTTGTGAAGGTGAGGTTATCGCCCTCTTTTTCGACAAGAATATTGGCAAGAATCGGAAGTGTCTGACGACCTTCAATGATTCCTCCGACAACAGCCAAGGGTTTAAGAAGCGCCTCACGCCCACACTCAATAAATTGCATAAAAAAGCCTCCGAATCAACCGATCAATCAGCGTGTTTTTCTCCCTTAATTCTATAGAAAAAAAAGAGTTTTTGAACGGAAATTCGGGGTGTTTTCTAGCTCTTGATGCGCTGTTCTAAAAGGTGAATATCGTTACGTAATTCGCTATCGGTTGAGAGCGAGGAAGCGACCTTTCGGCAGGCATATAAAACGGTCGTGTGATCTTTGCCGCCAAACATCGCTCCAATCTCAGGCAAACTCTTTTGCGTGAGTTCTTTAGCGAGATACATCGCTACCTGACGTGCGCGAGAAATCGAGGCGATTCTCTTTTTTGAAAGTAAATCAACCTGTTTTATCTTAAAGTGCTCGCACACAAGCTGCTGAATTGTCTCGACAGTAACGGGAATCGATGTGGAGTGAAAGATGTCTTTTAAGGCCTCAAAAACGGTTTGCATCGTTACGGGAACTTTGTGAAAGTTTGTGTAAGCCAAAATCTGTTGCACTGCGCCTTCTAGTTCTCTGACGTTACTTCTGAGTCTCTTAGCGATTTCTTCGGCGACATCGGTGGGCATAGAAATCCCAGAGCGTTCAGCCTTATTAAGAAGAATCTGAACACGCATTTCCAGCTCTGGCGGCTCGACTTCGACGGTAATTCCTTGTGTCAAGCGACTCAAAAGGCGTTCCTGCAATTCCTTTAAGTCTCTCGGGTACGTATCGCTTGTCATCACGATTTGCTTACCGTGCGGCACCATATGCTCAAAGACCTGGAAAAAACTTGCCTGTGTGCCTTTGCGGTTAGAAAACCCTTGAATATCATCAATAAGTAGCATATCGAGGTTTTGATAGCGCTGCTCGAAATGACGAATTTCCGTAAAGTAGCGTGTGGGATCGGCATTGAGTAACCGCATCACGCCCGTGTATTCTTCAAGATACTGTTGCGCTGAGATACATAGGACACGATGAAAAGGGTTGTTCTTTAAGAACTGATGGCCAATGGCGTGCATCAGATGCGTTTTGCCAAGCCCAACACCACCATAGATAATCAAGGGGTTATAAAGGGGTTTTCCCACGCTATTTGCCACTTGCATTGCAGCGGCATAGGCCATCTGGTTGGCTTTACCTTGAACGATGTTTTCAAAGGTTAATTCTGGTAAAAGCCCTGATTTATCCTGTATTTTTTCTTGCTCAGTCGCATTTTTTGTTGTAATGGCCTCTTGAGTTGGCACTGTCGGTTGCGTAGGAGCTTTTGCTACAACCCCCCAAGCTAATGTAACTGGGTGGCCGGCAACAGAGCCAACAACTTCCGCAAGCGTTGAGGCGTAAGCGGCCTTAAGAGCTGTTAACTTGGCGCTTGAAGCGGCCAAGATTTTTAATTCGTTTTTCGATAATAGATCACTGTCGTCTGCTTGTAGCTCAGAAAACCAGGTATGGAAAAGTTCGGGAGTAACCTCCTCGCGAAGTTTATTAAGACAGTGTGACCAAAACTCAGACATCATAAAAATAGCGACAAAAACAAGTAGGCACAAACGCGAGTTTGCGCCGAAAAATTTGTAACACGATGAGAAATCGTTCGAGGATTTTATAGAGGAGAAAAAAAGTTATCCACAGGCTTTTTGATTGAAAAATAGTACAAAACAAACGTGAGATACAACGCTTTGCGGATTGCAGGGGAGATTCGCACAAAATCTTGGGATAAGAAAAATCTTAACCGGAAAATTGGACCAAGATCGATTCTTTGTTTCGGATTTCTCGGGTCTTATAGAAAGGTTCTCAGAAAACCCACGACTTTAGTCATGGGAGCACTAGTGTCCAAAACGGAGTCTTTCAAGAGGCTGTAACTCTTTGATTTAATTGA
>CAVCTI010000075.1:0-3290 GCA_963604755.1 Duodenibacillus sp.
GACGTGATGACCAAGACCCCAACAACGATTACAGCCGATGAGATGGCTGCCACAGCCGCGAAGGTCTTAGAAAAAACATTGAAAAATCAACTTCTTGTCGTTGACGATGCAGGGCACCTTATAGGGGCGCTTCACATGCACGACTTAATGGGAGCGAAGGTTATCTAATGGATAAAGCCCTACTGAGTGCCGCCCAAAAAATTCGCCTTGTTGTTCTTGATGTCGACGGTGTTTTAACCGATGGCTCGATTTGGACGGGGCCTGATGGCGAATTGGTAAAGCGCTTTTATACGCGTGACGGTTTAGGACTGATTTTGCTACAGAAAGCAGGAATTCCTGTAGCAATCCTCACGGGTCGCATCTCGAAGCAAACCGCAGCGCGCGCTGCTGAACTTGGCATTAAAACTGTACGGCAAGGAAAAACCTTTAAGGGCGATGACTTTTTAGAGATTGTGAAGGAATTTCACCTTACCCCAGAAGAAGTGGCCTATATGGGTGATGACGTTCCCGACATCCCGCCACTTACATTAGCCGGTCTTCCTGCGTGCCCGGCTGACGCCAATCCGTCTGTTTTACCTTTGGCTAAATTCGTAAGTCCTGCGGCTGGCGGCCAAGGGGCAGTCAGAAGCCTAGCTGAACTTATTTTACGAAGCCAAGGCAAGTGGGATGATCTTGTGAAGTGCTACTACCTAACAAAAGCGAGCGAGCCATGTACTTAAGAGATCGCATCGTCTCACTTTGTGGACTGGGACTTCTTACCGTTTTGGTTGCGGCAACGGGTTACTATGCGGTTCGTTCGAACTTTTTAGTAACACGCGTCTCGCCTAATGAAGAGTCCCCTGACTTTGCCTCTCGCGACTGTGTAGTCACAACCTTTGAATCCGATGGCACACCCAAGTACCGCATCTACGCCGAATATGTCGAGCATTACAGCGACGGTAGAAGTATCAGCATTAAACCGAAACTTGTGACGCTTTCGCCGGATAAGCCGCAACTTAAAATGTCCGCAAACACGGGTTCTACCTTAGACGAAGGAGAAACTGTGGTCTTTACGGGTAACATCGTTTTAACTCGGGCTGGCGACCGCGAAAACGCCCCCTTGCGTCTTACAACATCCCACGCAATCGTCAATCCCGACACCCAAGTCGTGACAAGTAACGCTCCCGTTCGCATCGAGCACGGCGGGGACGTGAGCACAGGCATCGGTTTTGACTACGATAATGTCGATCGCATCGTTCACCTTGATTCCGATGTGCACACGTTTATCATGCCTAGGAACTCTCGCTAATTAAAGAGACATCATTTGCCTATGAAACGCACTGCAATCTTTTCAGCTTTAGCGACACTACTTATTCCTGCTGTGAGTTTTGCCTTAACTGGTGACCGCTCGCAACCGATTGAGATCGTCGCCGATTCCTTCAAAGGCGACGAGGTCGGTCGCACAGCCGTGTATTCTGGGCACGTTGAGATTCACCAGGGCTCTCTTGAGGTTTTAGGTGACCGCGTCGAACTCGTGATTGACGCTAAAGGCTATCGCACACTCACAGTTACGGGTAACCCCGTTCGCATGAAAGAGATGCGCGACCCGAAAGTCAAAGGCATCGAAGAATGGGTTCACGCCACATCATTGAAAGCGATTTACGAGGAAAAAACGGACCGCTTTATCCTGCGTGATAACGCGCGTTTGACTCGCAGTGAAAATGGCACTGTCTTAGATTCAACCAATGGCGCTGTGATTACTTACGATTTATTGCACGCCACAAGTCATGTGGTGGGCGGGAAAGAGAACGGCCAAAAGACCCGTATCTCAGCGGTTCTTTCCCCACGGCAAAAAGACAAGAAAGCAGAACCTGCGCCTCGTGAGACGCCACCGAAATTGCGTGGTGATTCGACACTGCGCAATCGCTAATTTGACGACACTGATAAGAGAAGTTCATGGATAAAAAAACTGAAACTCACACACTAAGAGCCGAAAACCTCATGAAGCGCTTCGGTTCACGTACCGTCGTCAATAATGTTTCCTTTGATGTGAAAACTGGCGAAGTCGTGGGACTGATGGGCCCGAATGGCGCAGGGAAAACCACAAGCTTTTATATGGTCGTGGGCCTTATTGCCCCGAACGACGGAAAGATTTTCATTGACGACACAGAAATCACGCATCTGCCGATTCATAAGAGATCACACCTCGGGGTCACATATTTACCGCAAGAGGCAAGTGTCTTCCGTCGCTTATCAGTTGAAGACAACATTCGCGCGATTTTGGAATTAAAGGAAGACGCCAACGGCAAGCACCTCACGAAAGACGAAATCGAAACCGAATTAACGCGCCTATTAAAAGACCTACAAATTGAACACTTACGCACCAATATGGCGCTTTCTTTATCGGGTGGCGAAAGACGTCGCACGGAAATTGCGCGCGCCTTGGCTGCAAATCCCCAATTTATTTTGCTCGATGAACCTTTCGCGGGTGTCGACCCAATTGCCGTAAAAGAAATTAAACGCATTGCGTGCTTTTTGAAGTCTCGCGGCATTGGAGTGCTTATCACCGATCACAACGTGCGTGAGACGTTAGGAATCTGCGATAGGGCCTTTATCATTAATGAAGGTGAAGTGCTCGCTGAAGGGCATCCTGACGATATCGTCAACAACCCAACGGTTCGAGACATCTATCTTGGCCGCGACTTCCGCATGTAGTGCGCTATGGCGACTTCGTCGATTGGAATCGGCTTAGGTCAAAAGCAAAAAGAACTTCCTAAGCCATTACTTCTTAAATCGGCTGCGCTTTTAACGCTACCGCTAGAGACTCTTAACGAGGCAATCGAAGCGGAAATTGCTCTTAATCCCTTCTTAGACCGTGTTGAAAAAGAACCCGTGGAATCCATTTCTATGGATTCCACGCCTTTTGATGAGCCTTTTGGATTAGAGCGAGACTTTCATAATGAAACCTCTTTCTTAACGTGGAAAGAAACCTCTAAGCGCCTCGAAAAAGAAGCCGAAGACGCTGACCCCACGGAAGCTCTTACCTATTCTGAGACTCTTCTTACGCACTTAACGCGACAAATTGAGCTTCTCAATCTCCCGAAAGAAGAAAAAGAACTTGCCACGTGGATTGCAGGAAATCTCACTGACGACGGACTTCTTGATGGCTCTTTAGAGTCGATTGCTGGTTCTTACGAAAAAGACATCCCAATAGAAAAATGGGAGAAAACTCTTTTCTCTGTCCAAGATTTGGACCCCGCTGGTGTTGGTGCGCGTACGCAACTTGACGTGCTTATCTTGCAGTTAAATCA
>CAVCTI010000076.1:0-4860 GCA_963604755.1 Duodenibacillus sp.
TGAATACACAGCGGGGCCTAGTGTTGCGATTCGAGGGATGAGGCATGAGTGAAAGTGAAAATTGGCGGAGTGCGGTTAACCAATGGTTAAAAAAGCGCACACAGGCAGGAGCCCATTTGCGGATTGACTCGCGCGATGTGTGCGCAGGAGACATCTTTGTCGCATTAAAGGGCGCCAAAGTTGATGCCTTGAAGTTTTTGCTTGTTGCAAAAGCCAAAGGGGCGCGTGCCGCACTGATGGAAAAGCGCGCGAAAGAGATTCTTCCTTGTGAGCTTGAGAGTTTAGAAGTCGAACACTTAAGAGAACGGTTAGGGGCCATTTCTTCAGACTTTTACGGTAACCCTTCTAACGAGCTCTTTGGCATTGCTATCACGGGAACTAATGGCAAAACAAGCACAAGTCATTGGTGCGCCACACTCTTAACGCATTTGGGTTTGCCTTGTGCGGCAATGGGAACAATTGGAACGTTCTTTAAGGGAGTCCCGATTAAAGCTCCAGCACTAACGACACCTGATGCCGTGAGTATGCAGGGTCTCTTTTACGACCTAAAGCAAGCGGGAGCTAAGGCTTTCGCAATCGAAGCAAGTTCCATCGGTTTAGATCAAGGGCGTCTAGAGGAGACAGCGATTAAGACGGCGGTCTTTACAAACTTAACGCGCGATCACCTTGATTACCACAAGACAGAAAAAGCCTACGCAGAGGCTAAAGCCAAACTCTTTGGCTTTAAGACGCTAAAAAGCGCTGTGATTAATTTAGATGATGCGTTTGGCCGCGAATTGGCGAAGCGCGCTTTAAGCCGAGGGCTACAAACGATTGGCTATAGCGTAAAGGGCTTATCAGAAGAAACCAATATCGCTGGCGTTATTCCTCTTATGGCTCAAAACGTGCACTCGGAATCCGATGGCATGGTTTTTGACGTGGTTTGGAAAGGAAAGTCCTATACCTTACACGCCAAAGTTTTAGGTCTCTTTAATGTTTATAACTTATTAGCTGTTGCAGGTGTCGCCCTGACCGCAGGCCTTGCCCCAGAAGTTGTTTTTTCGCAGTTAACAGAACTCACCCCTCCTGCGGGTCGTTTGCAGCTTTATACGAGACTAGGTATGCCGATGGCTGTGGTTGACTATTGCCATACGCCAGACGCGATTGAAAAGGCGCTTTGCGCCTTGCGGCCGACAGCGACAAAACGAGGCGGTAAATTGTGGATTGTTTTTGGCGCCGGTGGCGACCGAGACCACGGAAAACGCCCGCAAATGGCCTCTGTTGCCGAAAAGTTTGCCGACTGCATCGTTGTCACAAGTGACAATCCGAGGTCGGAATCGCCCGAGGCGATCGCGAAAGACATTGCCGCTGGGTTTCAAGACGCGAAACCGAGTTACATCCTTAATCGCCGAGAAGCGATTGTTGAATCCTTTTGCCAGGCCGATGCGAAAGACGTGATTCTTATCGCTGGCAAAGGCCACGAGGACTATCAAGAAATTGAAGGCATCAAGCACCATTTCAGTGATGCCGAGACTGTGCGCGAAGCAGCCAATGAGCGCTTCGTGCAAGAGAGTAAGAAATAATGCAAGAAGCTGTCAATCAAAATTGGACACTGACCCACTTAACCGAGGCTTTATCGGGACTTGTGAAAGAAGTCCAAGGAGCGAGCGGGCGAACATTTTCTCAAATTGCGACAGACTCAAGAACGATTAGTCAAGGCGAGGTTTTTCTTGCTCTGCGCGGAGAAAAGTTCGATGGTCACGCGCATGCGGCAGAAGCCGTGAAGAAAGGAGCAGCAGCCCTTATTGTTGAAGAAGCGATTGATACCGATGTCCCGCAGATTGTCGTGCGTGATACGCGTGAGGCTTATGGGGCCTTGGCTCGGGCTTGGAGAGCCCAATTTGCGATTCCTTTGATTTCTGTTGTGGGTTCCAACGGGAAAACGACAACAACACAAATGATTGCCTGCATTTTGCGTGAAGCTGTTGCAAGCGAAGCGGCCTCACTAGCGACCGAAGGAAACTTTAATAACGAAGTCGGAGTACCTCGCATGTTGCTTCGCTTAACAAGCGAAACAAAAATCGCTGTGATTGAGGCTGGGATGAATCATTCGGGCGAAATGGCGAGACTCGCTAGTTGGGTCAGACCCACTGTTACTGTAGTCACAAACGCACAACGCGAACACCAGGCCTATATCGATGGTGTTGCAGGGTCGGCACGCGAAAACGGCCTCATGATTGTGGCGCTTTCTGCTAAAGGGACAGCGGTTTTACCGTTAACGGATCCATCATTGAAGATTTGGTTTGACTACGCTAGAGCAAGAGGGTGCTCGGTTTTAACGTATGCGGCCAATGCCGATGGCGCCTATGTGAAAGCCTTCCGTCAAGGAAAAGCCCTTGTTATTCAAACGCCAACTCAATCGATTGAAACGACGCTTGCGATGGCAGGAGACCACGCTGTGCACGATGCGGCAGCCGCGGCGGCTGCAAGTCTAGCCGCTGGAGTGAGTCTAGAAAGTATTGCTAGAGGGTTAGCGGCGTTTCGTCCAGTCAAAGGCCGTGGCCGCATGTATCGCTTAGCCAATGGCTCCGTTTTAATCGATGAATCCTATAACGCCAATCCCGATAGTATGCGTGCGGCAATCGATGTGTTGTCACAGATGCCAGCTCCCCGCATTTTGGTTGCTGGTGAAATGGGGGAACTCGGAGACTTTTCAAGTCAATATCACGCAGAAATTGTGAAATATGCCCGTAGTAAAGGGATTGAGGGGCTTCTTACGACAGGAGCGGCTTTCCGAGACGCCACAGCGCTTTTTGGTGCAGGAAGTTTTTACTACGAAACGCGTGAAGCGTTAGGTGTTGCCCTATTTAAGGCGCTTGATAAGCCTTGCAGTGTTTTAGTTAAAGCAAGTCACTACGTGGGGCTAGACGCGATTGTGAAAGCGATTTTGGAAACCGATGATGCCGCAAACCACGGTGCGATGTAAGCGAAAGAAAGGAACTTTTGGATGCTATTAAGTCTATTTCAATATCTCTCTGAGAGCGTGCGCGCTTTTAGCGTTTTCAACTACTTAAGTCTCAGAGCATTGATGGCAGCGCTTACCGCAATGGTCATCGGCTTTTGCGCAGCTCCCTGGGTCATTCGCGAATTGAAAGCCCTAAAAATTGGACAGGCCGTACGAAATAATGGCCCAAAGACCCACTTAGCCAAAGACGGCACACCCACGATGGGTGGTGTTTTGATTTTAGTGAGTATCGGAATCTCAACGCTCCTTTGGATGGATCTTTCCAATCGCTTTGTGTGGGTTGTTCTCTTTGTGACTCTTTGCTATGGACTCATCGGCTGGTCAGATGATTACCGCAAAGTCGTGCATCACGACCCGCATGGAATGAGCGCTAAAGAAAAATTCGCCTGGCAAAGCTTGGTGGGTTTCTTTGCTGCGATTTATCTGGCGTTTGCTGTTTCGATGCCAGAAGACACGGATGTGTGGGTTGCGGCTGCCCAGTGGGTGCAAAGTGGATTTGCGAGCAACCAAGTTTCTAAGTTGGACTTAATCGTTCCTTTCTTTAAGCAGATTGCCTTTCCCTTTGGTATTTGGGGATTCATTGTTTTGACCTACATCGTGATTGTGGGAACATCGAACGCTGTCAATCTCACCGATGGTCTTGATGGTCTTGCGATTCTTCCCTGCGTGATGGTGGGGTCGGCACTTGGAATCTTCGCTTACGTTGCAGGGCGTCCTGACTTTTCGAGTTATTTGCTTTTTCCCTACATTCCAGGCGCAGGAGAACTCGTTGTTGTGTGCGCGGCGCTAGCCGGAGCTGGGCTCGCTTTCCTGTGGTTTAACACGTATCCGGCAGAAGTCTTTATGGGCGACGTGGGCGCTTTGGCTTTAGGCGGATGCTTAGGGTGCGTTGCTGTAATCGTTCGCCAAGAGATAGTGCTTGCGATTATGGGCGGAATCTTTGTCGTTGAAACGCTTTCTGTGATGATCCAGACAACGTATTTTCGCTACACACATGGGAAACGCTTCTTTTTGATGGCTCCCATTCACCATCATTTTGAATTAAAGGGCTGGAAAGAAACGCAGGTTGTTGTGCGCTTTTGGATTATTACCTTTATTTTGGTTTTGATTGGCTTGGCTACGTTAAAGATTCGCTAAAAAAAGAGAATCCGAAAGGATAAGAAAGAGATGCAAAAGGCTTTAGTTCTCGGGGCAGGGGCCTCAGGGTTAGCAAGTGTGCGATTTTTAAAGCGTCGCGGTTGGGATGTCGCGGTTGCGGATACGCGTAAGGATCCTCCAGGAAGCGTGACACTCAAAGAGGAATATTCGGACGTCACTTTTACGGGTGGCGACCTCCCTCAAAGCCTCGTTGACGATTGCGAGATGGTGGTTTTAAGCCCAGGGCTTTCGCCTGAGCATTCTCTTGTAAGCCCCCTGGTTGCTGCTGCAAAAGAAAAAGGCAAAGACATCGTCGGAGAAATCGAGCTTTTCGCGCGAGAACTCGCGCGCCTTAAAGAGGAAAAGAACTACGAACCAAAAATTATCGCTATCACAGGTACCAACGGAAAGACAACGACAACACGTCTTGCGGGCCTTATGGTGGCCGAAGATAAGAAAAGCGTCTGCGTAGCGGGAAACATTGGACCGAACGCCGTGGCTGAACTCGATCGACTGCTTGATGAAGAAAAACTTCCTGATTATTGGGTTTTAGAGCTTTCAAGCTTTCAACTGGCAACGACAACGAGCTTAAAGGCAGATGCCGCCGCATTTTTAAATCTCACGCAAGATCACGTCGATTGGCACGGCTCAATGGCCGAGTACGAGAAGGCGAAACTTCGCATCTTTACCGAGAATACCGTTCGCGTCCTAAATCGCGA
>CAVCTI010000077.1:0-5801 GCA_963604755.1 Duodenibacillus sp.
CCCTTTACATCCAATCCCACCCAGTCTAGAAGCGACAAGACCTCTTTTAGGTGCCGTGGATAGGCTCCTGACGTGTGTAGCCCCACTTTCATGCCAAGCGCTTTCACCTCTTCAATTGCAGCAGGCAATGCAGGGTCTATGCAGGGTTCACCTCCTGAGAAAACCACACCATCAAGAAGTCCACAACGCTTTTTTAATAACGTGCGAACTGAATCCCAAGAAATGATTTCGACACCCGGAACTCTCTCTCGCGATTGCATCCAAGCGTTTTGGCAATATGGACATCGCCAAGGACAACCCTGGATAAAGACGACAGCGCTTAAGAGCCCGGGGAAGTCAATCGTCGTAAAAGGCGTAATCGCTGCAATACGAAGATTCTCGGCACTCTTGATAGCGACGCCGGGGACATCCCCGGCGTTATCGATGGCAATTGTTTTCGCCATTATTTGCTTTACTTTTTTTTCGCTGCGTTAAGCGCACTTATTTAAGCCGCATTTACTTTCGACGAAGTACTTGCGATCGTTAAATTCGCCTTTCTTGCCGATGTTAAAGGACTGCACGGGGCGGTGGTAACCCATCACGCGAGTCCAAACTTCGCAAGGTTGACGTTCGCTATCTTTTAATGTGATTTCTTCTGTTTTCTTTTCTTCAGTCATTTTTCCAACTCCTTAATAAAACTCACAGGAATGTTCTTTTCCTACTTAAGCGCTCTTAGCGGCTTCTCGTGCCTGGCGCGCTTTCTTGCGAGCAATGAGTTCAGCATCGCACTTCGGGCAGAAATCGTGACGACCTGAGAGATAGCCGTGTTTCGGGCAAATCGAGAAGGTCGGGGTCACGGTGATGTACGGTAAGCGGAAGCGTGTCAGAGTCTTACGTACCAAGTCGCGGCAAGCCTCAGCCGTGCTAATCGCTTCATTCATGTAAAGGTGAAGCACAGTGCCGCCCGTGTACTTCTTCTGTAAGTCTTCTTGCATCTCAAGAGCCTCAAACGGGTCATCGGTAAAGCCCACGGGAAGTTGAGACGAATTCGTGTAGTACGGGTTCTGCGGAGTGCCCGCCTGGATGATTCCTGGGAAGCGCTTGCGGTCTTCTTTCGCGAAGCGATACGTTGTTCCTTCAGCCGGTGTTGCTTCCAAGTTATACATGTGGTCGGTTTCGCTTTGGAATTGCACGAGGCGTTCGCGCACATGATCGAGGAATTCGACTGCCATAGCGTGTCCCTCGTCGCTTACGATATTGATTCTGTCGCCAGTGAAGTTACGAATCATCTCATTGATGCCGTTGACACCAATCGTGGAGAAGTGATTGCGCAGAGTACCAAGGTAGCGCTTGGTGTACGGGAAAAGTCCCTGATCAATATGACGCTGAATGACTTTACGCTTAATTTCGAGAGATTCTTTAGCAAGATCTAAGAGGTGGTCAAGACGCGCATAAAGAGCTTCCTTGTCTCCGGGGTAGAGATAACCCAAACGAGCGCAGTTGATTGTGACAACACCCAAGCTACCCGTTTGTTCAGCAGAACCAAAGAGACCGTTACCGCGCTTTAAGAGCTCACGAAGATCAAGCTGCAAGCGACAGCACATCGATCGAATCATATTGGGTTTTAATTCCGAATTAATAAAGTTCTGGAAGTACGGCAACCCATAGCGCGCTGTCATGTCAAATAAGAGCCTAACGTTCGGGCCTTCCCAATCAAAGTCAGGCGTGATGTTGTAGGTTGGGATTGGAAACGTGAAAACACGGCCCTTGCTGTCGCCTCGGGTCATCACCTCGATATAGGCACGATTGATCATGTCCATTTCTGGCTGCAAATCCCCATAGGTAAAGGGCATTTCAACGCCACCGATAATCGGATGCTGCGGTTTTAAATCTTGCGGGCAGGTCCAATCAAACGTTAAGTTCGTAAACGGCGTCTGCGTACCCCAGCGGCTCGGGACATTCAAGTTATAAATCATTTCCTGAATGCACTGAACAACTTCGCTATAGGGGACATTGTCCTTACGAATAAAGGGCGCCATGTAGGTATCAAACGAGGAGAAGGCCTGAGCGCCCGCCCATTCGTTTTGCATCGTACCTAAGAAGTTCACAATCTGTCCGCACGCAGAAGAAAGGTGCTTGGGAGCAGCGGCTTCAACTTTTCCAGGTACGCCGTTAAAGCCTTCTGTGAGCACGGTTCTCAAAGACCACCCTGCGCAGTAGCCCGATAACATATCCAAATCATGAATGTGGAAATCGGCTTCGCGGTGGCACTTACCCACTTCAGAGGGGTAAACGAAATTTAACCAATAGTTGGCAACGACTTTACCTGAGACATTGAGAATCATACCGCCTAAGCTATAGCCCTGATTGGCGTTGGCGTTCACTCGCCAGTCACTTTGATCGAGGTATTCGTTAATCGAACTTTCGACATTAATCCACGTCTTTTTCGCATCACGGGTCTTGGCGCGCTGTTCGCGATAGACGATGTAAGCGCGTAGCGTTGTGAAAAATCCCGCCTCAAAAAGCGCTTGTTCGACGGCATCCTGCACCTGTTCGATATGTGGCGTCATCACATTAAGAGCGCAAAGCTTAGGCATCACACGGCTTTCGGTGATTTCAGTGGCAATCGCCGCTCCAAATTCTCCCGTGGCTTTACCCGCCTTTTCGATGGCGTTTTGAATCTTTACTAGATCGAAATCTTTGATCGATCCATCGCGCTTAATTAGGTGCTTCGGTGTACAGGACATTGTTCTTTTCCTCCTTATTACCCTTAGGAATAAATCCCGAGGGGAAAAACCCCTTCCTTTTTGAACTTGTGACTGACTCGTACCCTAGCAAAAGCCTTTTTGAAAATCAAACACAGGAATGCTTGATGTTGTGGTGCGATGCCGCAACATTCACAACATCTTGTGGCTTATGGAAAAGTCTATTTTTGATTTTAAACGCTTTTTTTGTGTAAAAAATCATGTAAAACCCAAGTCAGTACTTTCCCTAGGTTCGTTCGTCGGTAAACTAAATATATTGAGTGAGCCCAAAAGAAAACCCTTCACAGCTCTTCAGACACATTCACACTAACGACAGCCCCTAGTAAATCCTCTAAACTTCGAGCATGTCGACCGATTTTGACTCCCAAAATACGCTTGCTCTTCGCTTGGAAAGCGAAGAACAAACCAATGCGCTTGCCTCGCTCCTAGCTAAAGCGCTAGGACAAGAAACAGAGTCCATTTCGCACTTTGGCTTTAATCTACGATTAACGGGAGACTTGGGCGCTGGAAAAACCACATTTACGCGCGCTCTCCTGCGTGCCTTGGGCTTTAAAGGGCGTGTGAAAAGCCCCACTTTTGAACTTTTAAACGAATATAGCGTTCTTGGTGACATCACGTTACGTCACTTTGATTTCTATCGCTTCGAAAGCCCTGTTGAGTTTGAAGAAGCCGGTTTTCGTGATCTTTTTGGGCCTGGCGCGATTTGCGTTACAGAGTGGAGCAATAAGGCACTTGGCTTTTTACCCGCGGCCGATCTTGAGATAACGTTAACGATCGATGGCCTCACGCGCGAAGCTTTACTCGTTGCTGGCACTGAAATGGGCGTGAAACTGATTAAAACCCTGAGAAATTACGCATGAATACCTCACGACGTCTTTTAATCTTTTCTAGCGTAGGTTTGGGTTTGGCAACAGCCACACCTCTACTTGCCGCCCCAGGGGTAAGTCCCATTCGCTTTAATTCAAAACCTTTTGAAGAAAGTCTCACACTCACTATCGACGTCGCTTCCGATGTTCGCTACCGTACCTACTACTTAGGTTTTTCTGAAAATCGCCGCTTTGTGATTAACCTTGAACCAATGGTCCTTACTGAATCACTCAAAGCGACTGTGGCAAGCTTTCAGGTCGATAAACGCTTTGCGCGGGCATTGCGTGTCGGGCAATTTAAAGAAAATACCGTTCGACTCGTGATTGACTTAGCCGAGAAGGTCAACGCCGATGCAAAAAGCCCCACAGTGGGCGCAACAAAGCGCCTTACGGTAACGCTAAATAACCCAGCGCTCGTTGCTAGCACCCCGACTCGCGACCCGCTAGAAGAGATTCTCAATAAAGAGCCACAACCAGCTCCAAAAAAAGAAGTCGTAAAGCCTGCGCCACAAAAGCCACAAGCAACGACAAAAAAGAAAACACAAGAAACGCTCGTCGTTGTTGTTGACGCCGGCCACGGAGGAGCCGATCCTGGAGCCATCGGTCGCAACAAAACAAAAGAAAAAACTGTCGTTCTTGCCATTGCAACACAGCTTGCGTCCCGGATTAATGCGACAAAAGGGATGAAGGCATATCTTACGCGCCGAAACGATGTCTTCTTGCCGCTACATAAACGCGCTGCTTTAGCCATTAAGCACCACGCGCATCTATTTGTGAGCATTCACGCCGATGCGTGGACAACGCCTCGTGCCAATGGCTCATCGGTTTTTACACTGAGCACGCACGGCGCCTCCTCTTTACAAGCGAGGTGGCTCGCGCAGACACAGAATAAGTCCGACGAAATCGGCGGCATGGATTTTCGCGATGTCGCTAAAGCAGCGCGAAGCACCGTTGTCGATATGCTGGCAGAAACCAAATTGCGTTACGGCATCCAATTAGGAGACGCCGTACTTGAAGAACTCGCGCGGCTCGGCCCCCTACATAAGTCCACGGTTGAGTATGCGGAGTTTGCCGTATTAAAGGCGCAAGGGGTACCCTCGATTTTGGTAGAAACCGCCTTTATCAGCAACCCGAAAGACGAAAAGCGCCTTACCAATAAAACCGAGCAAAAGAAATTTGCCAACGCAATCTACAAAGGGATTCTCTGTGCGGTTGAAAAGGATCCTTCATTACTTAAGCAAAGCTAAGGAGCATCCTATGCCACTACCTTCTGCTCCCAAGAAAATGGCCGATACGATCCAAGTGAAAGACGAAAAAACTCCGAAAAAAAGAAAGCAAAAAGAGACTGCCGCTCTCCTAAAGGAGGCTCCCACTTCTATGAGGTCTGAGGCTAAAACAGGAAAACAAAAGAAAACCCTCACGAAAAAAACGAAAGAAAAGCCTCATGCGAAAAA
The DNA here is from genome assembly GCA_963604755.1 of Duodenibacillus sp. GTDB lineage: Bacteria > Pseudomonadota > Gammaproteobacteria > Burkholderiales > Burkholderiaceae_F > Duodenibacillus. The sequence goes on from CAVCTI010000077.1 coordinate 5,065, forward strand.
GGCTTCGATTCAAAAAGAAGTCGTAAAAGAACTTTTCAATAAACCCAAAGAAAATCGCCCTACCAATTCTCGACGCCCAAAAGGCAAACCCTGTCTTTTTGTTTTGGATACGAACGTGCTGCTGCACGATCCGACCTCCCTATTTCGCTTTGAAGAGCACGACGTTTTTTTGCCGATGACAACTCTTGAGGAGTTAGACAATCACAAAAACGGCAGCACTGACATTGCGCGCAACGCCCGTGAAGTCAGTCGCTCAATCGATCGCTTAATTGAGGCCTCCTCTAGTGCGATTTCGAAAGGCTGCCCCTTAAATGGTATTGGAAATAAAGAGGCCACAGGGCACCTTTTTTTCCAAACGCAAAGTGCCTCAGAATCCATCGACGAAACCTTTCTTCAGGCCAAGGCCGATAACGCTATCTTGTTTGTCGTACGCGCACTTCAGAACGAAAATCCTACAAAAGACGTTGTCCTCGTCAGTAAAGATATCAACATGCGCATTAAGGCAGCGGCCTTGGGACTGAATGCCGAAGACTACTTCAACGATAAGACAATCGATGATGCGGAATTGATTTATTCAGGTCGCACGCTTTTACCAGAAACCTTCTGGGAAGAGCATGGGAAAAACCTAGAGAGTTGGCAGACCGATGGCTATGCCTACTATCGAATCAGAGGCCCGATTGTTGCCAACCTACACGTCAATGAATTTGTGCACACGGCCGACGCTAGTTTTGTCGCGC
>CAVCTI010000078.1:0-3919 GCA_963604755.1 Duodenibacillus sp.
TCTGAGAATCTCTCGAATAACACCCATAAAGGTTGCGCCCTTACCAGCGCTTGCTTTAGCTAGTGCTGTCACAGCTATCGCTGAACTCACGGGCACCCAAAACGCCATAAAAAGAGCAAAAAGCGCAAAACCCTCTTTGCCGTACATATTCAGTGTCAGTGCAAAGCCAATGTAGGAATTAAAGCGAAAGTTGCACTGAAAGGCGCTTGCGCGACTTGAGTCATCAAGCTCACAGGCTCGGCACAAAATCCACGAGAGCAAAACAGCGCCCAACATCGCCGCAAAGCCACAGAAAAGAAAAGTCGATGCCTCTCCTAAAGAAAAGCGACTTGTTGCAACCGAATGAAAGAGTAAGGGCGGAAAGAGAATAAAGTACACGAGCTTTTCGACAACTTGCCAAAAATCGTGCGTGTATCCTAATTTTCTTGCTAGGAGGATCCCTAAAAGGATGACACCAAAATCTGGGAGAACAATCAGCGCGGTTGAAAGCATCTGTAAAAAAAGCCCAAAGCTAAGATGACCCGATTATAATCTACGTCATAAGAAAGCAAAGGAAAGCGCTTGATTTATTTATAGATTTATCAAATTAAAAGCGTTCTTCCTTGAAGCTTTTGTTAAAAAATGGAGTTCATTAATGAAGACATTAGGAAAAACCTGTGTTGCTTTAGCCGTTCTCGTCTTTCTCGGTTACACCGTAGGCGGCTTTGTGGGGGTGCCCTATTTTGCAAAGAAGACCCTTATAGAAAAAATCAAAGAACAAAGCCCCAAGGCCGAGGTCACCGTTGACTCGGTTTCCTTTAACCCCTTTAGCTTGGCTGTGAGTCTTGAAGGTTTAGAAATCAAAAATTTTTCTCTTGATGATGCGGCTATCGATTTTGCGGTAAAAAGCGTTTCAACCGGCGTTGATACATTTTCAATCTCGGATCGCTCTGTAGCGATTGCCCCGGTTTTGATCGCCAGTCCTCAAGCCACTTACATCAAGGACTTAGGTAAAAAGAGCTCCTCGCCACGCAAAATTCAAACAAAGGAAAAGGCCAAAACAGAGTCTAAGGAAAGCGATGCTTGGAAGTGGTCCGTGGCTTCAATTTCAATTACCGATGGCCAAGTGCTTCTTAAGGACACGGGTTTTCGTCAACCCAAAACCATTGGTCTCACAGCGCTTAACGTTGATGTGAAAACCATCACAAGTGACTTAGGAAAGACGCCTTTTACAGTAAAAGCCAAGGCACTTAACGGAACGCTTGACGCCAATGGTACATTTGCCGCCAAAGATGAAGACGCAAGCATTAACGCCACAGTCAAATCCGCCAATCTCTCGCTGGCAAGTCCCTGGGTTGAACGCGCCTCGAATTCGGCGCTGAAAAATGGCTCGCTTGATTTCACAATTTCTGGTAACTACAAGAAGGGCGCTGCTAAGGGCACCGCCAATGCACTCGTCAACAACTTATCTGTTGAAAAGAGCGCGAAGAAAATCTTTGGTGCTGAATCGATTCGTGTGACATCGGCAAAACTCACTGCATTGGATCCCCTTTCTTTCACAATTTCCCGTATCGAAGCCGACTTAGGGATTCGTAAGGCAACAGGAATCAGTAAGAACGTCACGAATTTAATTGGCGATTTCGTGAGTGCCTTCGGCAATAAGAAAACAGGCGAAAAGATTAAGACCACCGACATCGACCACGTCAGTGTCTCGGGCGTTATCTACAAGAACGGAAAACTCACTTCAAACGCTAAGGGCGCAAGCTACGAACTCATTCGTCAACTTAACGCCCTCTTAGGTAAGTAGTAAAAAGACGTTACTCTTCGAGCACGGCTTCTAAGTCGTGCTCGCTACTACCAGTAATCTTCACAGTTACGAATTCGCCTGGATAAAGGCGCTTTTCGCTTTTCACCCGAATAATCCCATCGATGTCAGGGGCCTCATAGCGGCTACGAGCAATGGCAAAACCCGTTTCATCGCTTGCCTCATCAATGAGAACCGTCTCAACCTTTCCAATACGACGCTTTAGGTTTTGAGCGGAAATTTCTGCCTGCACCTCCATAAAGCGACGCCGCCGCTCTTCTTTTACGGCCTCAGGCACGGGATTGGGGAGGTCATTGGCCTTTGCTCCTTCAACAGGACTATAAGAAAAGCATCCGACGCGATCTAACTGCGCTTCCCGTAAGAAATCCAAGAGATACTCAAATTCGGATTCGGTTTCCCCAGGGAAACCCACAATAAATGTCGAGCGAATTGCCACGTCAGGGCAAACACTTCGCCAGGCAGCGATACGCTCTAAGTTTTTCTCAGCGCTTGCCGGCCGCTTCATCGCCTTTAAAACCCGTGGATGCGCGTGCTGGAAAGGAACATCCAAATAAGGAAGAACCTTGCCTTGTGCCATCAATGGGAGAACCGCATCCACACTCGGATACGGGTAGACATAATGAAAGCGTGTCCAGCAATCCAATTTAGACAACTCTTGGGCTAATTCGAGAAACCGCGTCTTCACGGGCCTTGTTCCAACAAACCCTGTTTTGTAGCGAGTATCAAGTCCATAAGCGGCGGTATCTTGGCTAATGACAAGAAGCTCTTTCACGCCACGGGTAATGAGAGATTCTGCCTCGCGTAAAACATCTCCAATCGGGCGACTCACTAAGGGACCACGTAAATCTGGGATGATGCAAAACGTGCAGTGGTGAGAACACCCTTCACTAATTTTGAGGTAAGCATAGTGCTCGGGCGTTAGCTTAATCCCTGCGGGCGTATCGAGTTCTTTGTGTATCTGTAACGCAGCAGGAAGCGCTCTTTTTATAAGCGCCATCGCCTCATCAATGGCGTCAGGCCCCACGATACCAACAAGATTATCAAAGCGACTTTGAAGCCACTTTCTTCCCTCATTATCCTTTTTTCCACCAAGGCACCCGATGACTAAGACATGTCCGTTTTCTCGCATCGCCTCATCGATTGCTTCGAGACTCTCCTGAACGGCCGCATCAATAAAGGCGCAGGTGTTTACAACAACCAAATCTGCACTACGATAGTCCGAAGCAATGGCGTAGCCCGCGATTTTTAATTGCGTTACAAGCTTTTCTGTATCAACAAGAGCCTTCGGGCAACCGAGGCTTACAAAGCCAACGCTTGGCGTCATTTTGGTTTTCACTCGCTTTTGTCCTCAATCCAGATTAAAGCGGCATGGCGGCCACTTTTGGCGCCATCGCGCCTAAAGCTATAAAAGCGTTTGGCATCCGCTACTGTCGATAAGCCACAATCGATCACATCTGTCACACCAACGCTTTCTAAGGCGTAGCGCGCATAGGCTGCAAGACTTAAGCGATATTTACCGGCTCCTAAGGTAACTAACCCATCGGATAAATCTGGGTAACGAGCTCGATAGCAGTTAATGACATCGTCGCCACACTCAAAATCATCAAATCCAATCCGAGGTCCCAACCACGCAACAAGTTCGGCATTCGGGTTTTGAAGGCGTTCTTTTAAGCGAAGAACTCCTGCCTCAATCACGCCTAGGCTTAATCCTTTCCAGCCAGCGTGAATGGCAGCCACGCCTTTGGCGTGTTTTTCTGCGAGAAGAACCGGTAAACAGTCGGCTACTTGAGCCACGCACACCACCCCTGGCGTCAAACTTGTCGAGGCATCAGCTTCAACCGAATCATCGGTAATCGATTCTGCGTCTAAAACTCGGGTACCGTGCACCTGTGTCATCCAACGCGGGGCGCTTGGCAAAAGTTGCGCCAAAATCGTACGATTCATTCGCACACACGCAGCGTTATCTTCAACGTGCGTTCCAACATTCATACCCTGAATGCCATCGATTCCGCCCCAAGGTCCTGAAGACACACCACCGATGCGTTCTGTGAAAAGTGCTCCAACGCCGTCGACTAACTTTGGCGTAATCGCTTCAATGGCTTCTTTATATTGCGA
>CAVCTI010000079.1:0-8084 GCA_963604755.1 Duodenibacillus sp.
CCATAAGAGGGGTAAAGGTCGAGCCAATCCAAGTAAGAAGTCCCGAAGTTTTTAAAACTTCAATTAAGACAAACGCGGCGATGATTGCCGGAAGCATGTATTTGACGGCAATCATCAATCCCTTTTGCATCCCAGAAATAAAGCAATTCATCGCGTTCATTTCAAGCTCCTTTACGCTTTAAGTAAAGGCGCACGAGATTGGCGCCCACGACTTTAAAAAGGAGGGTGACAAGGAGGGGAACGAGGTAATTAATCGGCAACAAAGAAAAAAGAACGCTAGCGACAGTAAGGTAAAAAATCACACTGGCCCCAGAACTAAATTCAAAGGCGCAAAGAATCGTGCGTTCTTTTTCGTCTGCCATCTTGCTATCGACAAGTTCACGCGTAGCCGCGGCTCCTGCATCCGAACTCATGAGGCTCGCGATAATCGCGACGGCACTTGCCCCAGGAACCCCCATTAAAGGCCTTAAAACGGGCGTAAGAAGCGCTTGAGCAGCTTTCAAGGCTCCTAGGTGCGTTGCGACCTCAATGACGCCTACAGCAAGCATTAAGCTCGGAATAAAAGAGGCGGCATACAAAAGGGCTCCGCGTGCTCCAGAGCCTCCCACACCAAGAAAGGTTGTCGATTGCGAAACCTCGCCAAAGCGCCCGACAAGAGTCGCGTAATCCAAAAAGCCCCAAGCAGGGCCCAAGCTTTTTGCAACGCCTGAGAAAAACACAATCAAAAAGAAAAGCGCAACATAAGAAACAAAGCGGGGTTTTGTCGCCTCGCTTTGATTCGTTTCTTTTTTTCGTGTTTCTTTATTGGAGCTTGAAGTCATTGGCGACCTGTAGAACCAAAGCCAGAAGCACCTCTATCGCTTGCTACAAAGGCATCAACGAGATTGAATTTGGCTTGCACGACGGGGAGGATCACAAGTTGCGCAAGACGCTCAAAGGGTTCAAGCGTAAAGGGCGTGTTTGACCGATTCCACGTGGAAATCATGAGTTCACCCTGGTAGTCCGAATCAATAAGGCCCACGAGATTACCGAGAACGATGCCTTTTTTGTGTCCCAAGCCACTACGCGGAAGGATTACTGCTGCATAGTTGGGATCAGCGAGATAAATACTCAATCCCGTGTGAATAAGATGCGTTTCGCCTGGCGCAATCGTAAGAGGGGCATCGAGTAGCGCCCGCAGATCAAGACCTGCGCTTCCTGCTGTGGCGTATGTTGGAAGGTAGGGTTTCATGCGCTCATCTAAAACGCGCAACTGAACGGAAATCTCACTCATTTTTTTAGATTCGCACTAAAAACAAAACCGCCAAAGAGGGTAAACATGCCAATCGGAATACAGGGCTCGGTATCCGTGAGGATGCCGTAGGCCAATAATCCAATACCTGCAACGACCAAGAAGCCCGCTAAGGCGCAAAGCGCTTCAGGAGGGGCTCCGAACTTCTTTTTTGTAGTTGGCGTAGAGGCCGATTGCGTTGCGCAATTAGCCACAGGGTCATGCATCGGCAATGATGGCTTTAATGCCCCTTCGGGTTTAATCTTTCTATTTTGGATGTCCTCGATGTACTTAACGTAATCGCCATTGGGCGGATCTAGAGCCATTCGTTTTCTAGCCATGACGTCCCTCCAAAATTTCTGCAATGCGACCCACAAGTTCTCGGGCAATTTCTAACTTATCACTCTTTTCAATCGTAACGCATTCTTTGGTACTGATAAAGATGACGGAATTCGTATCCTTCCCGAAGGTGGCTGTGGCGTTATTGGCAACGATTAAATCAAGACCTTTATTTTGGAGTTTATTTAACCCATTGCCGACAACGTTTTCGGTTTCAGCCGCAAACCCGACAACGCACTGTGGGCGTTTTTTGCTGTGCGCCACCCCCATCACGATATCGGGATTGGCTTCAAGTTCAAATGTCGGAACTGTGCCGCCATCCTTTTTTATCTTTTGTTCACTCGCGACTTTCGGGCGCCAATCCGCAACGGCTGCTACGCCGACAAACGCGTCAACGCCATTTAAGTTCTCGAAAACGGCGTTTTGCATTTGAAGAGCCGTTTTAACAGGGATGGCTTTCACGCCATAGGGGACATCGAGCGCCGTTGGGCCCGTGACGAGAGTGACATCAGCTCCTGCTTCAAACGCGGCTTTAGCTACAGCATATCCTTGCTTACCACTTGAGTGATTGGTGATCGCTCGCACGGGATCGATCGGTTCTACTGTGGGGCCCGCTGTCACTAAAACTTTTTTTCCAAGAAGGATTTTTTTGGACATTAGGGCTTCAAGCGCTTCAATGATTTTTGCGGGTTCTGCCATGCGTCCTGCGCCACAGGTGCCGCAGGCTAAAGAGCCACTTTCAGGACCCACAAACGTCGCGCCGTTTTCTTTTAAGAAGGCAACATTGCGCACAGTCGCAAGATTAGCCCACATCGCGCTATTCATCGCAGGCGCATATAAAACGGGCACTGTGTGCGCGAGAAGAATATTGCTCGCTAAGTTATCAGCTAGACCACAAGCGGCTTTGGCAATCGTATTGGCTGTTGCGGGAGCGACGACGATGGCATCGACATTTTGTGCCAAAGTAATGTGACTTAAGCCAGCGGGTGCTTTATCTGTGCTAACGGCATTTCCACTTAGGGCTTGAAGCGTCGCTGACCCAATAAAAGACTCTGCCGCTTGCGTTAAAACCACGTGCGCAGTAGCACCTTTTTTACGCAACTGTCGCACGACTTCGCAGGCCTTATAGGCGGCGATACTTCCTGTGACAATCAAAGTGATTTTTTTATCTTTTAAAGGGAACACAATTTAACTCCGCAAAACGTGCCGAAAGTTTAGCGAGGTTTACCAAGAATTGAGGCGAGAAAAAGGCAAAAGAGCTAGGAAGCGTCTTTTTCTTTCTTAGGCCAAAATTCAGAGGCGATTAAAAGCGCGACACCCACGCAAATCGCAATGTCCGCGACATTAAACGCTGGCCAGTGATAGGCACCTAGATAAAAGTCGAGAAAGTCAACGACAGAACCTCGAAAGAGGCGATCGAAGCAATTGCCAAGAGCCCCGCCCAACACGAGGCTCAAAGAAAGTGACACAACAGGTGAACCATAGCGTTCACGCCAAAGCCAGTAGGTAAGAGCCACACTCAAAAGGAGGGCAAGAGCGATAAAAAAGTACGCTTGCCAGCCTCCTGCGTCACTTAAAAAAGAAAACGCAGCTCCCGTGTTTCTTACGTGGCAAAGATTAAAAAAGGAGGTGAGAGGGAGAAACTCCCCGTAAGAAAGATGGGTGATAACCGCTTCTTTTGTAAAGAGATCCGCAAGAAAGACGGCAAGAGCCAAGCAACAGAACCAGCCAAAGCGCCGCGTGGCGCTTCGAGCCGATTGTTGTTCTGTTACTTTCTCAGGCATTGTCGTTACATTACGCGAAAAGGCGCTTTTCACCAGCACCAAAGAGATTAAGCCGGCAACGCGGGCAAATCTCAGGATGTTCGGTGTCTTCGCCAACGCCAGCAACATAGTGCCAGCAGCGGGCGCACTTCGGAGCTTCGCTCTTAGTGACACAAACGGCAAGCTTCTCGTCCGTTGCCTTCTCAAGAGTTGCTTTCGAGGTCATTGTGACAAAGCGAAGTTCGTCACCTAAGCTCGCAAGAAGCTCGTAGGTTGCAGCAGGGGCCTTAACCACGGCTTCAGCCTGTAAGCTTGAACCGACTTTTCCTGCGGTGCGAAGTTCTTCAATCGCTTTCAAAACTTCAGAGCGCACGTTGCGAATCGATTCCCACTTCGCTAAGAGAGCCTCTTTAGCCGGAACCTCGGGGACCTTGTGATAGAACTCTGTGAAGATTGTTCCTTCCTTATTTGGGCTAAAGACCGCGAACGCCTCTTCAGCGGTAAAGGAAAGAATCGGAGCCATCAATCTTAAGAAGGCAGCTGTGATGTGCCAAAGAGCCGTCTGCGCCGAGCGACGAGGTAGGCCGTCTTTTTGCGTTGTGTAGAGACGATCTTTTAAGACATCCAGGTAGAAGCTACCGAGCTCTTCACTCGCGAACCCTGTTAAAAGAGATGTCACTTGGTGGAACTGGTAGGCGTCATTAAGTTTCAAGATCTCTTCCTGAAGCTTTTCTACGCGAGCGATAGCCCAGCGATCTAACTCAAGCATCTTCTCAACGGGAACGGCGTCCTTGGTGATATCAAAGTCGCTTGTGTTGGCAAGCAAGAAGCGCAACGTATTACGAATACGGCGATAGCTATCGACAACACGCTTAATAATCGTCGGTCCAATACGCAGTTCACTTGTGTAGTCAGTGGAAGCAACCCACAAGCGGCAGATTTCTGCGCCAAACTTCTCATTGATTTCCTGAGGAGAAACGGTGTTGCCCTTACTCTTACTCATCTTTTCGCCGTTTTCATCAACGAGGAATCCGTGCGTTAAAAGAGCATCATACGGAGGACGACCATCTAACATCGTTCCAACAAGGAGAGACGAATGGAACCAGCCGCGGTGCTGATCGCTACCTTCAAGGTAGAGATCAGCCGGGTACCCGAGCTTATCCTTGTGGCTTCCGCGCATCACTGTCGCGTGCGTCGAGCCCGAGTCAAACCACACATCAAGAATGTCGTTTGTCTTCACATAGTGAGCGGCATCTTCGGCGCTTAAGAAGTCTTCGGTCTTCGCGCGAGCCCAAGCTTCGATCCCTTCTTTCGCGACAAGGTCAGCGACCTTGTACATGATTTCGATGGTATCCGGATGCAATTCGCCTGTGGTCTTTTCTAAGAAGAAGGGAAGCGGCACGCCCCAGTTACGTTGACGAGAAATGCACCAGTCAGGGCGATTCTCAATCATGGCGTGAAGGCGGTTATAACCCCACTGCGGGATAAATTTCGTTGCATCAACGCCCGCTAACGCTGCCTTACGAAGACTTACTTTCGGAGCCTCAAGCCCGAGCACAGGTTTTGTGTCGGGTGTTGGATCGTCCATGCGAACAAACCACTGGCTTGTTGCGCGATAAACGAGAGGCGTCTTATGGCGCCAGCAGTGCATGTAGCTATGTGTTAACTTACCTAAAGAGTAAAGAGCACCAGCGACTTTTAACGCATCACAAATCTTGGGTTGCGCTTTCCAAATCATCATGCCGCCAAAAAGCCCCAAGTCATCGGTGTAGTTGCCATTGCCTTGCACGGGGTTAAACACATCTTCGTCAGTGAATCCATACTTCTTGCAGCTATTAAAGTCTTCTACGCCGTAGGCTGGGCAGCAGTGAACAATCCCTGTACCACTACCGTCTTCGACGTATTCGGCAGGAATAACCACAGAGGTGCGCTTGTAGCTTTCGTGAAGACTTGCAAGCGGATGCCAGAAGCGCAAATCCTTGAATTTGGCGCCCTTAGCGGTTGCTACCGTCGTTCCCGTCATACCGTAGCGCTTTAAAGAGGCTTCCGCCAACGTCTGACCCAAGATCAAGTATTTGTCGCCGCAGTCGATTAAGTCGTAGTCGAAGTCGGGATGAACGTTAAGCGCTTGGTTCGCGGGGATGGTCCAAGGCGTCGTAGTCCAAATCACCGTGTAGCACGGTTTATCAAGCTGATGGTTAAAAATCGCTTCAACGGTGGGCTTACTTTCATCGGTTAAGAGGAAGGCCACATCCAATTCGTAGCCTTCGATGTCTTTGTATTCCACTTCGGCTTCAGCCAAAGCAGAGCAGCAATCAAAGCACCAGTTCACGGGTTTTAGTCCGCGATAGACATAGCCCTTTTTCATAATCTCGGCTAAGACGCGGATTTCTTCGGCTTCCGTTTCATAGTGCATCGTGACGTACGGGTCGTCCCAGTCGCCTAAAACGCCTAAGCGCTTAAAGCCTTCACGCTGCTTATCAATCTGTTGATAGGCGTAGGCGCGGGCTTTGCTCATCACTTCGTCGCGCGGAAGGCCCTTACCAAACTGTTTTTCAATTTGGATTTCAATGGGCATCCCGTGGCAGTCCCAGCCAGGCGTGTATTTGACATCAAAGCCCGCGAGTAATTTGGACTTATTAATGATGTCTTTTAAAACCTTATTTAAGGCGTGACCCATGTGAATGTCGCCATTGGCATACGGTGGCCCGTCGTGCAACAAAAATTGCGGGCGACCAACACGCGCCTTGCGTGCTGCCATGTAAACGCCTTTTTCTTCGATTTCTTTGACCCACTGTGGTTCGCGCTTGGGTAAATCACCGCGCATCGGGAAGGTCGTATCAGGAAGATTTAATGGATTTTTTTTGGCCGCAGACGATGCGGCATCAGTGGCTTTTGCCATGAGGTTTTCTCCAGGCCCCCTCGGGCTCTTCTGGTTAAACAAAATAGATTGTGTTCGACAGTCATTGTGTATGACGGTGAGGCGGTGATTCTAACTGAGAGAAGTCGTTGGATTCAATGGCCATATAAGGAGTTTTCTCTAGTTTTTTGGGTGTTTCTTTTTCGGGAGTTTTTCTTTTTCTCCTTCGAGTGAATAGGGCAGGGCGATTGCACGAGAGTCTAGCCCACATTCCTAGCACGGCATCAAATCTTTTGAATTAAAAAGACAAACTTTGCGCTCATTTTGGTTTAATATACGTCTACCGTATACGTACATTATAATGGAGTGCACCATGCCGAAAAAGCCAAGTTCAATCCCTGCAAATATTCTTGCGCTTATCCCTGCCGAGGAAAAAGGTTGCTCGGTTTATGAGAATAAAGCGCGTGGGGTCTATTACGTCTTTAGACGCCTATCCACAAAATATGATCCGAAGAAAGGGCGCGGCGTAGAGACTCGTGAGAGTGTCGGTGCTATTCGCAACAACCAGTTTTTCTACAGCAAGGCTTACCTTGCAAAAAGAGACGTAGAACGTCTTAGTGGCAAACCCTTTAATCCGACACAAGAAGAGATTAACGGGAAAAAGAAGTTGGATCAGTTAATTGAAACGGTACAAGACCCTCGTATGCAAGGCAAGGTCAAGTACCGGCTCGAAGTCATTTTGCTTGTCAGTGTTTTGAGTGCTCTTTCTGGTGGAAATAGCGCTGTAAGCATTGCCTTGTATTGGCGTCAGCATCATGCTCAACTAAAGGAATTGATTAACGATTTTCCTGAGAAAGACATTTCTCACGATACGATTAATCGAGTCTTTCAAATCATTAAGCGTGAAGAGTTTGAAGGTCTTGTCGAGAAGTTAGCGACGCCTCTTGTTCGTCATATTGCTAAACGGCTCTTGCACACAGACGGCCAAAGCGTTCGTGCCTCACGCAATGCAGTAAAAAGGGCTGATCGTTCTTTCCTTAATATCTACGACTCAACGAACGGACTCATTATTTCCCACAAAGAAATCGGGGAGAAAGAAAACGAAATTCCTGTCTCTCAGGAAATCTTTAAAAGTCTTGAAATCGAAAATGCTGTTGTTACGGCAGATGCTCTCAACACGCAAAAGAAGTTTGCAGAAGCCCTTATTGAAAGAAAGGCTGACTACTGCCTAGCTGTGAAAGAAAATCACAAAAAGCTCTACGACACAATACGAGCTCTCTTTAATGACCCAGAGAACCTTCGGAAAGAAAGCAGCTCTGTGGATTGCGAGCACGGGCGAATTGAAGAGAGAACCATTGAAGTGATGAATCCGAAATTTTTAGGCTCTCGTCTGCTAGCGCAGTGGCCAGGATTGAAAACAGGAGCCATCATTGCTGCGACAACGCAAAGCGAAGAGAAGCGAAACGACGCAAGAGAAAAGAGGACTAAGAGCAGAGAAACACGATACTTCATCAGTTCTCTAGCGTTCAACAGAAAGGATGCCCCGGCCGAATTTGCGGAAATTATTCGAAAGCATTGGTCCATTGAAAATAACGTTCATTGGACACTTGATAACTGCTTTAATCAAGACAAGATCCAAGCGAAAAACGAGAACTATTTAGCAGCGAGAGTGACACTCAACAAAATAGCTTTTAACCTTCTCACGAAGAAAAAAGAAGAACTCTTAGAATCAGGGAAACATCGCCTCTCGATGGATAGTCTCAAACAACTGTGCCAGAGTCCGGCCGATGCGCTAGAGACGGTTTACAACGTTCTAGGAACATCGCGGGCATAATTTCATGCGTTCGCCCTG
>CAVCTI010000080.1:0-2295 GCA_963604755.1 Duodenibacillus sp.
GCTCTGACATGGGTTATTAACACAGGTAAGCGCCCCGAGTATGCGACCTTGGCTCGTGTGCGATTGGCTGCTGTGGAATTGGATGCGGGAAATGCCAAGGAAGCTCTTGCCGTTTTGGAAAAAGAGGCGCCAAGCGCAGGTAGCGAAGTGATTTTCTACGATCGCTTAGGCGACGTTGAACTTGCCTTAGGCAATGTTGAAAAAGCACGCGAGGCTTGGCAAAAGTCTCTTGACTACGATAAGAAAGTCAATACCTTGGCTCCTCTTGTGACATTAAAGATTGAATCCTTACCAGAACCTTAAAAAACCTTTTAGGAACACAAAAACTATGACAAAGATTCGTTCTCATTGGCGTTTGGCACTTGTTGCGACAGCTTGCGGCGCTTTTCTCTGTGCGTGTTCCTCAACGAGCACGCGTGAGCCCGTGGATTTGGAAAAGTTCACCGAAACCATGAAGGTGGAAAAGGTGTGGTCCGTGAGTTTAGGGGAGAACCCCACAGGGCTTTTGACGCCGAAGGTCACAGAAACCGGGATTTATGCCGCAGGATCGAATACCCTTTATCGCATCAACCCCGAAACGGGCGAAGAGGGTTGGAAGGTTAAACTCGATTCTTCCGCAGTCGCTGGCGTCGGTAGCGACGGTCACACCGTGGCGCTCTCGATTGCCTCGGGTGAACTTCTTGCATTCGACGAGAGCGGCAAAGAACTCTGGCGCGTGAAGTTAACAAGCGAATTAACCGTGCCGCCACTGGTTGGTTCTGGCATCGTTGTGGTTCGTACAAGCGACACACGCGTTTCCTGCTACGACGCGCTCACAGGGGAACGTCGCTGGCGTTATCAGGGGCAAGCACCTGCTCTTTCACTGCGTGTAGCACGAGAATTGCGCTTTTCTCCGGCAGGAATTCTTGTCGGGCAAAGTAACGGACGCCTCTTGGCTCTTGATGGTCAAGGAAAACCTGTTTTCGATGTCTCGGTTGCGCAAGCCAAAGGGACAACAGAGGTCGATCGCTTAGTTGACGTTGTCGGAGCTCCTCTTGTTGACTCGCACATGATGTGCGCGAGTGCCTATCAGGGTAACGTTCTTTGCATTAGTTCAGAAAATGGGCGTTTCCTTTGGGCAAAGCCCGTTGATGCTGTCTCGGGCCCTATTTCCGATGGCACCAACGTCTACATTACGGCCGCCAACGGCGAGATTCACGCCTTCGACTATGCGTCAGGCACTCCTCGGTGGACCAACAAAGAGTATCACTGGCGTAGCCCAAGTGCTGTGGTCGTGACTCCAGAGGCCGTCGCTTTCTGCGACTACGATGGCGTTGTGAGTTTCTTAGACCCGATCACAGGAAAGACAATTGCCCGAACCAGTGTGGGCGGAGCTGTGAAATCGATTCCAGTCTCACTTTCTGGTGGCGCGCTTTTCCAAACCGATGAGGGACACTTGACCTTTATTCGGGCACAGAATCAAAAGTAAAGAATTTTCATGCTTCCGGTTATTGCTCTTGTTGGTCGACCCAATGTCGGGAAGTCGACACTGTTTAATCGCCTCACGAAAAGCCGTGATGCGATTGTCGCGGATTTCCCTGGTTTAACGCGCGATCGTCAGTATGGTGAAGGCCGCTTAGGGCCTCGTCCTTATATCGTCGTGGATACGGGTGGATTTGAGCCCGTGAAAAGCGAGGGAATTGTTCGCGAGATGGCCGAGCAAGCTGAAGCGGCGATTGCCGAAGCTGATGTCGTCCTTTTTTTGTGTGATGCAAGAGCGGGCCTTACGCCTCACGACGAGCGCATTGCAAGGCGCTTAAGAATTGCAGGGCGTCCGATCTATCTTGTGATCAATAAAGCCGAAGGGTTAGATGAACGTCACACAGCAGAATTTCATGAATTAGGTCTTGGAGAGCCCTGGAGGATTTCCGCGGCGCATGGATCTGGCATTAATTCTTTGATAGCCGCTGTTTTAAAAGACTTCCCAGAAGATGAGGTCGATGACGAGACAGACGACGAAGATAAGCAGCGCATTAAGGTTGCCGTCGCTGGGCGCCCTAACGTTGGGAAATCCACGCTTATTAATGCCTTAATCGGTGAAGAGCGTCTCATAGCTTACGACATGCCAGGGACGACGCGCGATGCGATCAAAGTTGATTTTGAAATCGATGGCGAGAAGTTTCGTTTGATTGATACCGCAGGCCTTCGTAAGAAAAACAAGGTTTTCGAAAGTATCGAAAAATTCTCTGTTGTAAAGACCTTGCAAGCAATCGAACAAAGCAATGTCGTGATTTTGGTTCTTGATGCCATCGAAGG
>CAVCTI010000081.1:0-3063 GCA_963604755.1 Duodenibacillus sp.
GAAGAACTCAAAGCCGCTGGCCTCTAAAAAGTAACGAAAGCGATTTATCGTGCTTCGAATCACAAACCTTACTCTTGCCTTTGGAACGCGTGTTTTATACGAACACGTGAACTTAACGGCTGACCAAGGAGAGCGCATTGGTCTCGTGGGAGACAATGGCTCTGGGAAAACCACCCTATTTCGGGCAATTTTGGGTGAAATCGCGCCTGAAGATGGTGAGATTCAAGCCCCAGACACAGCTCGCATTGCTTACGTCGCACAAAATATCAATCTGACAGAAGACTCAGCCTTAACTTACGTCTTAGCCGGCCACGCCCCCTTAGTAAAAGCGCAAAACGACTTAAAAGCCGCCCTTGAAACGGGAAATGCCATGGATTTGGCCGCTGCCCACGCGGCTCTCGCAGAACTCAATGAAGGTGCGATTCGCGCCGAGGCCCTATGCGTGATGGCTGGTCTCGGTTTCACGGAAAGCGATGCTGAGAAAAAAGTCTCTGAATTTTCTGGCGGTTGGAGAAATCGCTTGGCCTTAGCTCGAGCTTTGATGTGCCCAGCAGACTTATTGCTTTTAGACGAACCGACAAACCACTTGGATATCGATAGTCTCATTTGGCTTGAGGCTTGGCTTAAGAAAGTCGAATCCACAGTAATCATCATTAGCCACGACCGTGAGTTCTTAGATCGTGCAACGCGCGTTACCTGGGCCGTTGAAGACGAAACGATTAAACGCTATAGCGGAAACTTCTCAGCCTACGAGGTGCAAAAAACCGAGGCGCAACGTTTGCAAGACGCCAATGCCAAAGCTTACGAGAGAAAAGCGGCTCACCTCTCAGCCTTTATTGAGCGATTCCGCTATAAGGCCACAAAGGCTCGTCAGGCACAAAGCCGCATCAAGATGCTCGAGAAACTTCAAACCGTCGAACCCGTGCGTGCCAAACGCTCTTGGCGGTTTGAATTTTTAGAGCCCGAACGTTGCCCCGAGCATTTAGTCGACTTAGATAGCGCTCTCTTAGGTTATGACGGCGTCCCAATTTTAAAAGACGTCACACTTTCGATTCGCGCAGGAGAACGGATCGGTGTCTTAGGTGTAAATGGCGCAGGTAAATCGACTCTTGTGAAAACGATCGATGGCGTTTTGCCTTTGATTGCCGGAGAACGCCGCTTAGGGCAAGGCGCCATTATTGGCTACTTTGCGCAGCATCAATTAGAGCAGCTTGACCCCACAATGACGCCCTATGAAACATTGCGGCACATGGCGCCAAATGAGCGAGAGCAAGAGTTAAGGAACTATTTAGGTGGGTTTCGGTTTTCGGGGGAATCAGCTGACGCCCCAATTGGTCCTATGTCAGGAGGCGAAAAGGCACGCTTAGCTCTTGCGATGCTAAGTTGGAATAAACCCAATCTCCTTGTCCTTGATGAACCGACAAACCACTTGGATATGGCAACGCGCGAAGCGCTCACAATGGCGCTATCGACCTTTGATGGGGCGCTTTTGCTCGTAAGCCACGATCGCCACCTCCTACGCACAACGTGCGATCGTCTGATTCTCGTTCACGAAGGGCGTGTCACTGAATACGAAGGCGACTTAGACGATTACGCCAATCTCGTTTTAGAGCACCGGAAAGCAACGCACGAAAAAGAAAAAGCAACTCCCGTTGAAACGAATACCGTCAATCGCCGTGAAGAGCGACGCCTTCAGGCTCAGGAGCGAGCCCGTATCGCAGAACTTAAAAAACCTCTCTTAAAGAAACTCGCGCTTCTCGAAAAAGAGATGGCGAAGTTAAGTGCGGATTTAAAAGAAATCGATTCGCGCATTGCTGACACGGACTGGTACACGAATGCGAGTCCCGATGAGGTTGCAGAAAACCTTAAGACCCGCGGCGTCTTAGCCAGCGCTGTCGAAGAAAAGGAAATCGCTTGGCTTGAACTCTCAGAAAAAATCGAAGCGGTCAAATAATTTCTTAGACCGAACCACCGCGACGCGTTGCAGCCCAACACACCAAAGAGCCCGCAACAACAAGCGCCACACCCTTATAAAAAGAAAGTTCCAAGGGCTGATTTAGGTAAAAGGACGAAAAAAGGCACGAGAGCACCGGTGTGAAGTAACTTGCGATTGCGAGAATTGTCATACGGCCCTTAATAATCCCGAGATTCCACACAGCATAGCCGCTAGCCATCACGGCTCCTGCAAAAAGGATTGATATAAAAGCATCGAAGCTTGGCGTAAACCGGGCACCAAATCCCGAGAAGTAAAGCGCTGCGTAAACGAAGACGTTGCCAAAGAAAATAAGCACCACGGGGTTTTTCTTAATGCCAATCGCGCGTGTGACAGAACTGTAGGCCGCCCAAGCCACAGCCCCGATAAAGGCCATAATGTAAGGCGTTGGGTTCTTACCGACGTTAGAGGCAATTTCTCCAAAGTTAAGCCCCCCTTTACCAGAGAGGACCATCGCCATTCCTAAGAAGGCCACGACTAAACCGATTGCAACCCACCAGCGACTTTTTTGACCATTAAAAAGAATGGCAAACAAAACCGTAAGACAAGGCCAAGCGTAATTGACCATCCCCACTTCGATGGTTTCTCGGGCGTTGGCGCATAGACCCATAGAAACCGGAAAGCAAAGCTCACAGGTTAGAGCGCATCCGAGACCGAAGATCAAAAACTTCTTTGGAAAATCCGATAGTTTGGGGAATCCAAAAACCATCGTAAGAAGAATCGCTGCCGTTAAATTCAGTAGGCAAACACCACCTGCAATACCCGCTTCGACCGTGACAGTACGCACCAAACCCACACTCATACCCCACAAAGCGGGGGCTAATAAGCCAAGCGCTGTCGCTTGATTTGTATTTAACTGCATAGAACTTTGATGCCGCCGACACCATTGACGCCATAGTGAAGAATTTCTTTGTGGCTGGGAATCAATGGAACTCGCCTCCCAACGCCAACGAGGTCTCCAGCAGCAAGTCCTGAGAATGATGCTTTTGCACTACTAAGTGTCTCAGACATGAGTCCCATCAGGGTGTCGACTCGATCCTTAAAAATTAAGTGGACGCCATCATACGCCC
>CAVCTI010000082.1:0-2592 GCA_963604755.1 Duodenibacillus sp.
TCCAAAGGATTGCAAAGGGGAGTCCTTCTGCCCTTGTTATGCCGAAAATGACAATTCCTGAAATTGCTTTCGTCGTTGCTCGCGCTCAAATTGGAATTGGTTTGGATACGGGACTGATGCACTTAGCAGCAGCTTTAAATCTTCCTTGTGTCGGAGTTTGGGTCGACACAGATTTAGAGAAGATTTCTTTAATCGGCGAAAACGACTGCGCAACAGTCGGTGGCGTTGCGGCTGATGTCACTGTAGAAGATATTCTTAGCGCAGTGAAGACAAGATTAGCCGCTAAGTAGAGGGCTTCCTACTTAGCTTCCAAAGCTGGGTCAAGCGCCTCATCAATCTTCATTCGAAGCGTTGCGACACGCGTGAGTGTCGCAGGGTCCTCAGGTACGTCTCCAATCTTTCCCCGAAGCGAATCAAAGGCAATCTGAAGGGCGGCTGTAACAGCGATGCGTTCTGCTGTAAGAAGCCGCGTATCTCCAGTAATTTCCTTGGCACGTGCATTCAAAAGATCAGCGGCTGCCCTAAGTGTGAGAGCATCCTCTTCAGACACATCATAGGAATAAGGCCTATTGAGGATGGTCAGTGTGACTTTACTCATGTCTAATGATTCGAACCAGATTGCAAGGCGCCGATAATCGCATCAAGGCGGTGTGCGAATTCGGCTTGTTGGGCTTCGCGAGCTGCTTTTTGCGATTCAAAGTCCGCTTGTGCATTCTTTAATTGGTCACGCTCGGTTTGAGCGGCAACGGTTTCAGCTTTGGCGCTTTCAAGCGCAGCTTTTAACGCATCGTTTTCCACTTTGAGAGCGCGATACTCCTCCAAAATTCTCGATACGGACTGTTCCAATTGTTCCAATTGCTCGTTCATAAAAATTATTCCTTTGTATTTTCTTTCAAGTCAGAAAGCGTGCCAAGAATTGTTGCATCGGCTTGACGTTCTGTCGGTAATTGATCTTGCTCAATTCTCTCAACACGTGCTTCGTCGTTAAAAAAGACCGTGAGTTTGCGTAACTCAACCTTGCCGTGTCGCGGATTAAAGTAGTAGACATAATCCCAACGGTTTAAGTGGAGGTCACTTTTAACAAGCGGCTCACCGAAAAGAAACTGAACCTGAGGGCGCGACATCCCAACATGAAGTTGTTCGGCCATCTCTTTGGTTATGAGATTTCCCTGAGGCACGTCAATGCGGTACACGTAACTGTTGTAGTTGCAGCCGGCTAGAAAAATCGTGCAGGCGGCGATAAAGGGAAGTGTCAGACGCAGTTTCTTCATAAATTTGTGTCTCTAGTAAGTCCGTTGAGCTCAATTAGTCGCTATGATAGCCGTATTCAGCGATTTTGGAGGGCTTAAACAATGTCTGAAGCGTCAGCAAGTGTTTCACAACAGGAATTAAAGAACTCGGGCCTTAAGGCAACGACGCCGCGCTTGCGTATTTTGGAGCTTTTCCTAAAAGCGTCTAATTCATCGGTACGCCATATGACAGCCGAAGATGTCTATAAGAAACTGATGGCAGAAGATATTGACGTGGGGCTCGCAACAATCTATCGCGTTTTAACGCAGTTTGAGGCAGCGGGTCTCATCGTTCGCCGCCAATTAGGCAATAGCCTAGCGACCTATGAGCTTGAAAAGGGCGAGCACCACGATCACATCGTGTGTGCCCGATGCGGCAAGATTGAAGAATTCGTTGACGCTGAAATCGAAGAGCGTCAAAAGGCAATTGCCGCTAAATTCGGTTTTGAACTTCAAGGGCACAGTCTTTCGCTTTACGGCTTATGCGCCTCGTGCCAAGAAAAAGCCAAAAAGAGAACTCGCCTTGCTAAGGGCTCACACAGTCGTTAACTAACGCACACGCAGGCGTTGTCCCGCGTAAATGCGAACGGAATCTAAGTCGTTAAGTTTTCGTAACTTTGCTACGGTGGTTTTGTACTGCTTGGCAATTGCGTAAAGCGTTTGTCCACGATGAACGACGTGCGTGTTCTTTCCTGGAGCGACAGAACGAACGTTTGCTTTGGCAGGAACCGTAATCACTAGGCGTTGTCCGATGCGTAGCCGTGAGGATCTTGAGTTGGCTTTACGTACCACGGCTTGAGAAACTCTAAATTTCGCTGCAATTTTGGAAACCGTGTCGCCTTTTCTCACACGATAAACAATTCTTCGTGTGGCAGGTCCCGATAGGGATAAGTGAGCGGCTAGGGCTTCTTCAGCAATATCGGATGTGTCATTTTCATCGGCAGAAACTAAAAGGGCCGATCCAGCTAAAACGTTTCGTCCTTTGGGAATATGGTTAATGCGAAGAAGTTCTTCATCGGCCATGCTGTATTTGGCTGCAATGGAACTAACAGTTTCTCCTGTTTGAACGCGATGCAATTTCCAAGAAGAAAGCGGTTTTCCTGTATCAACCCAACTCGCTAAGTTATCCAAGAAAACATCAAGGTTTTCTATCGGAAGAAGAAAAGATGAGTTGTGATTGGCAACAATGACAGGAAGGTTAAACCCAGGATTAAGTTGCCGAAACTCCACGGGGTCCATTTCTGCTAAGTCAGCTGCCGTTTCGACACTAATGTCACGCTGCTTTGTGATGCGAACGAAATAC
>CAVCTI010000083.1:0-3302 GCA_963604755.1 Duodenibacillus sp.
TCTTTACCCGAGCCACCGTAAGCGTTGGAGAAGACATCGGCTTTCTTCCTGGAACCGAAGAAGAGAAGATGACTCCGTGGATGGGAGCGCTTGAAGACAATTTGGAAGTGCTCTTAAAAACAGACCGTAGCAATGGCAATTGGCGAAGCGCTGCAACACTTGACATTATTAAGAGCCGCATTCGCATCAAGTCAATGAGCTTTATGCGAGGCCGCACGTTTTTAAATAAATTCGTGATTATCGATGAAGCGCAGAACCTGTCGCCAAAACAAATGAAAACGCTCGTGACACGCGCAGGTCCTGGAACTAAGATTGTTTGTCTTGGGAATATCGCGCAGATTGATACCCCCTACTTAACAGAAGGCTCTTCAGGGTTAACTTATCTTGTCGATCGCTTAATAGGCTGGGCTCACGCAGGTCATATCACGCTCGAGCGAGGTGAACGAAGCCGCTTAGCGCAGTGGGCAAGCGAATCGCTCTAAAAAGTCATCTCTTCTGGCGTATCGGCCTTTGGGGTTAAATCAGTAGGCACCTCGCTAAAGTGAGCCATGAGGCTCGTAGCGAGGATGCCAATCATAATGAGTCCGAGGACAACCTTCACGACGGCCCCCACGAGCATCCCTAGCCACGTTCCTAGTCCCACGCCGCTTGCGGCCAAAAGTCCCTTTTTGGCAATGAGTTCACCGACGATAGCGCCAATAAGTGGGAAAAAGAAAATTCCGATTAAGCCAAAAAATAGGCCAATCACCGTGCCAACTAAGGCGCCAGCAATCCCGTAGGGCGATGCACCTGTCTTTTTAGCACCCAACAATTGCGCAAGCCAATCAACGGCAACTCCAATAAGCGTTATTACGGCCAAACAGATGAGTTTAATAACGCCGATAGTTTGAAAGTCACAAAGCCACGCGGCAAGTAAACAGGCAGCAAAAATAAGAGGCAACCCCGGAACGGCTGGAACCACGGTTCCTGCCAAACCAATTATCGCCAACGCAAACACAACCCACCATAGACCAAAGGAGGCCCAATCCATCGTCGTTATCATCTCAATCACAGAAAGTGCTCCTAGTTACGTAACTCGGGTGGGAGTTCCGTTTCTTCAGCCAAATTATCAAAGCGAGTGAATTCGCCATCAAAGCGTAAAGCAACCGTTCCAATCGGACCATTACGTTGCTTACCGATGATGATTTCTGCCTTGTTGGGTTCTGCGCAATCTTTGTTATAAACCACATCGCGGTAGATAAACATGATGACGTCTGCGTCCTGCTCGATTGCGCCTGATTCACGAATATCGCTCATCATCGGACGGCGGTCCGCTCGGGATTCGACCGCACGATTTAACTGCGAAAGTGCAATGACGGGCGCATTCATTTCTTTAGCAAGATTCTTAAGTCCGCGCGAGATTTCGCTGATTTCTGTAGCGCGATTCTCTGTGGATGACCCCGCTCGAGATCCTCCCGACATTAACTGCAAGTAGTCGATCACAATCAATGAAAGGGGCCCACTTTTACGCGCTAAGCGACGTGCGCGAGCTCTTACTTCGTTTACTGTTAGAGCCGAGGAATCATCGATATAGATTGGTGCCTTAGACATCTCAGCAACGGCATCGGTAAAGTGCTGCCAGTCCGTGTTATCTAAGCGGGCACGACGAATCTTTTGCGCGTCAACGCGCCCTGTGGAACTAATAAAGCGCTTAGCGAGTTGGTCAGCACTCATTTCCATCGAAAAGATCGCAACAGGGAGCTTTAAAACAATGCCAACGTATTCGACAATATTTAAAGCAAACGAGGTCTTACCCATCGAGGGACGCCCTGCGACGATCACTAAGTCGCTCGGGTGCAGACCCGTTAACATGCGATCGAGCTTCATAAACCCTGTAGGCAATCCAGTCACATCGTCGTTACTGTGCTGCTCGTAAAGCGCCTGCACTTCCTTTGTCACATTGGCCGCGACTTCAGGTAGGCGCACAAAGCCTTTTTTGCCGCGATTGCTATTTTCATCGATAGCAAAAATCTTCGTTTGAATCTGATCGAGTAGCTGCGGAACGTCAGCGGCTTCTGGCGAGTACGCCAAGGAAACAATTTCGTCTCCAGCACTAATTAATTGACGCAAAATTGAGCGCTCACGCACGATTTCCGCATAACGGCGAATATTGGCGGCCGATGGCGTCGAATGCACCAAGGCATCCAAGTACTGCATACCACCAACATCTTGAATCTTGCCAATCGCTTGCAGTTCCCCTAAAACCGTTACAGCATCCACGGGCTTCGCATTACTCGCAAGCCGTTCGATAGCCTCGTAAATAATCTGATGCTCACGACGATAAAAATCGTCCGCACTCAAAATATCAGAAACAATCTCAAAAGCATTCGTATCGAGCATTAAGCCGCCAAGAATGCTTTGTTCGCTCTCAAGCGAATGAGGGGGACGTCTTACGGCTGCAACGGCGTCATCCTTTACAGGAAGTGAGAAATCTGGAATCGAATCTGTCATAACTTGCAAATCGCGAGGCTCGCTAGAAGCCCCGCGTTATCTTCTTGACCAAAGGGAAGTTACTATAGCCGATTTAGCGAAACACTTTTCACTTTTTTTTGAAATACTTTGTCTAAAGAAAAACCCGAACTCCGTTTCGGGAATCCGGGTCTTCGTTTCTTTACAAGTCGTCGATTCTACTTTTCAAAAAGACTTACTTTTTTGTCTTCTTGTAGTTTTTCTGGACGTAGCGAACACCAAGGTCTGGGAAGTCCGTGAAGAGCCCTGTGGCATAGCCCTTCTTGAACATTGCCGCATAGAGTTCGTCAACTGTCTTGCAGCACTTCGGGAGAGCATCCTTGCGGATGGTATACGGATGGTTCTCGAGGCCGGCCTGATGGATTTCTTTGGCCATCGGCTTCATCACGAGCTTACCCGGTTTACTCGCTTCTTCATCAAGGAGCATGTACCAGCCAGGTCCTACGCCGTCGGCGTACTTGGCGATTTCTTTCATCGCACCCGGCTTAAACATCCAATCATAGCTGTAGTTAACCCATTTGCCTGTGGCGTCCTTCTCTTCGGTTTCGTGCCAATCGGTGTAGGCGATTAATTGCACAAGTTTAAGGTCCATACCAAGTTTGGGCATTAGCTCCGTTTTGACACGTTTTAATTCGTTGAAGTCAAACGTTTGGAAGTAAATGCGCGAATCTTTCTTTGTGTAGCCGTATTTCTTTAAGACTTTAAGTGCTTCAAGAGCGATGTCTTTTCCGGCCTGGTGGTGTAGCCACGGTGCTTTGATTTCCGGATAGATACCGACCTTTTGGCCTGTGCTC
>CAVCTI010000084.1:0-3406 GCA_963604755.1 Duodenibacillus sp.
GTCACCGCCGATGTGCTCACTGTCGATCCAGTTGCACAAATGCCGACATTTTCAGCATCTATTGTGAGAGATTTAGTGTTTTCTGTTCCAATGGAAGTCTTGACACCTGGCGTCGTAGAAAGTCCATAACCTGTCGAATCTATATCAATCGCCGTCCCCTTAAGTATGAGCGTACTACTCATAGCACCATAAATTGCTATTGCATTGCTTTTTTTTTCGTTAGCATCTACTTGTGCACAGATTGAGACCTTTTTGCCCTCATCACCGATTTCTAATGTTTTTCCTCTATATTGATAAACACCGTAAGCAATAGCTTTATCAGCAGGCTGAATTATCGTAGCACTGATGTCAACATCTCCTGAAAATTTAACTTTTGCGCCCGATCCGTTTATAGCAACACCATAAACAGCTTGTGATTGCGATTTCGCTTCGGTTTTCGTCTTCAAAGCAGTGATCTTCGTACTCTTTGTCGCCATGAAAGCATAGGCAGCATCATCGGAGTTTGAATCGACCGAAATAGAAAGGCTCTCACCTGCAAATTCTGGAGCACCCTCTTTTGAACCGTCTGATGCACCGTTATAGATTCCGTAAACCTTCTTTTTGCAATTCTCCCCTGTAGCTATTGCCAAAGAGAGATCTTTCAATTGTCCTGAGGCACCTGTCTGCATATCAATACCACGAACATCAGTGTTTGAACCCAACATTGACTCATCGACATTCCAAACGCCGTTAGTGATTTTCCCTGTAGAAGTCGAAGTCTCATCTCCCCAAGTCGGAACCGTTGGGCTATCCCATGTCTTTTTCACAAGAGAAGCCGCAAAGGCTGGCATAGAAGCTATAGCCACGGCCGAGGCTACAAGAATTGTTTTCGTGCCATTCTTTTGGACGGACCGTGTGATTTCGTTGGCGACCATCAATCCCTGGCGCGCACGATTAAAGACAACCTTAAATGTCTTATTCATTGAGAACCCCCTTCTCGTTAAACAACAATCTAAGTTTGTTCCGATTTTTTCGGATAAAGCCAATTTTTTTACATCTTTTCACTTATTAAAAATAAGTGCATTGTTGCTATATTCTCAAACAGCTACAAGGATGTGCTTTAATCCTACTTTTGGTTAGGAGGGGGGGGCTAAGTCTTGTTTTATAAAGAAATAGCGGCGAATCGCTGTTCAGATTTTCGTGGCTCTCCGCCACAAAATTAGCAAAAATTTTTGGTGGAATTTGTAGCGGAATTTGAGAAAAAAAGTTGATGTTTTTTCTTTGCTTTTTTCACTCTAAATTATCAGTTTAACGTGTTTATTTCCTTACCCTGAGCTTTATGACCTGCGTTTTTCCACTAGATAAGAAAACGAGGCCACCTTTTTCTTATACGACAGCTCACATATTTCCTGAACTCCCGCAAGACTAGATACACATTTACCTGTACAGAGTCTTCGGGAGTTTTTCAATTCCGATTAAGGCGAGTAAGTCTCGGAAGCGCTTAGGTACGGTTCCAAGGATGAAGGCATTGGTTGTCCGATGCTTTCTCGCTTGTAAGCCCTGCAATTGAACAATCGTCTTGCGAAGAGAGTCATCTGGAAGCCTTGCTTTGGGATTAGTTTTCCTCTTTTCTCCTGCCGTAACAAGCATACTCATACGTAATGCTTGAGCCAAGGAGAAGATAAACAGCTTGCCGCGATAGGTTGATTCTGTTGCTTCAAGTCGAGAACCCCCAACCTCATTTTTGAGTTGATTAAAGCCTTGTTCAATGATGAGTCTTTGCCGATAGATTCGTAAAATTTCAAAAGGTGTCTTGTCCACATTCGAACGGATTGCTTGACAGCCAAGGAATCGAACATGCTTCTGCAGTTTCTCGAAGTTTAGGCTCCAAATAGGTTCACCTTCTTTTGCCCGTTTGTTTTCAAGAAGATAGTTCTTTACTCGTTTCCAGAGGGCATCGTCAATTCGAGTTTTCTTTTCTTGGTCTACTTCCTTGTTTTTTAACTTGCAAACTCGCAGGATGTCTCTGTGTAGCGCTTGAGTTTCTTCAGTGGCAACAATGGGATTGCGATATAGAAACAAGAATGAATTAACGGGCACTGGAGTGCCCCCTATATCCGCTTCCCAATTCTCTTTAAGTTTAATGGCCGATATTCCCATTTCAGGATTTACATGCGCTATTGGATCACTGAGCGCTTTCATTTTTCTCGCTAAGTGAGCAAAGACGGAGTCCTCAACTAGAGGCAGGAATTGGATGAATTGCAAATCAAGATTAATCGCCCGTTGTGTGTTATAGATGCTGCTAAAGCCTCTGTCGGTTACAAGGATATTGTCTGTCAGTTTGATTCCCGCACTTTGCATTTGCAAATAGGCAGTTGCAAGAATAGTTTTGTCATTGACGGATCCATCAAAGCTAAAGGAATAAACCACATCGCCAGAATCATGATCGCATACAACAAGATAGTTAATTTGTTTGAGCTCAGGATTTTGTTTGGCATGCCCCCAAGCGGCACCTGTTATCGTCGTCGAATAGGTGGAGATGCTTGTGCTATCAAAGGAGAGTGTTATTCCGTTAGGGTTGTTTTTCTCGACGCGATCAAAGCGAAGCTTGTAATAGTCTTCTGTGAGCTCAGGCGTTACTTTCGAAAGAGTTTCCGAGATGCGCTGCCCGCTTAGAGGCGATATCCCAGGGAGCCACACCTGCGCAAGCCAGTCCTCAAAGGTCATCATCGCTCCACCGCCATCGAACTTATATATGGCAAGAGCCAATAGTGTTTTTGCCATCTCTTTGCCGAAGACAGAACTAAGATCATCGAGAATCCCTAGGGTCTTTGCTGTTTCCCAGGCGGCGAGCGTTGAGCCAACACGAATAGTCTCACAACTCCAAGTAAGGTTCTTTGACCCATCTTTTGGCTCATACCCATCACGGAACTCATCTTCTAAGAGCAGTGTGTTATCACCCCAATACCATGTCTTATCTCCGAGTTCAGGGAACTTCTTTCGGAACTCATCGGACATTTTTATTGAGCCGTCTTCAAGCAATCGGCCAGCTTGAAGACGAGCTTTCACGCGAGAGCGCTGCTTTTCTGTGTCCCACTCATTGCGATAGGCACGCACATAAATGCGGCCTTTAGCATCTTTTGAAGAAAACAAAGCCCAAACGTTATTGTCGGAATCCGTGAGTTTTTTAGCCATAATAGATGCCTATAGAAATATAGGCATCTATTTTACAGAAAATAAAAAACTCCGTCAATTTCAACAAAGAAAAAAGACTGAGTTTTCAACGCTCCAACATTTTTATTCGCCCAAGTCTTGATGTCAATCAAGGCTGTGTGTATCTAGGAATGCGGGAGGTTGGGAGGAAACATTCGTTTCTCATCATCAGGACAGAGCTTGCCGATGATGGTGCGTTTAGCAACGTTGTACT
>CAVCTI010000085.1:0-2863 GCA_963604755.1 Duodenibacillus sp.
ATTTTCCACGTAAATTCGAGCACAAGACGAAGAACCGCGTCAGCAAGTTCTGATAAGCGATCAGCCAGTGCTTCAACAGTGAAGCGTCTTTCTAAATCGGCCATCAACAACTGAACCGTCGCTGCATGCGTGGCATCTCTTAAGACATTGAGCATCGCTTCGATATCACCTGCGAAACTAAGAAGTTTTTCTTTGGTCTCGGCCTCCCAGCGTTGAGAAAACGTAGGACTTAAATCGATTTCTTTTGCATTTCGTGCGTCAACCAATTCATCCAATAAAATTGGATGCTCGCAAAGAAAGTCCGAAGCCCAACGACTCGAAAGTAAAAGGCGCGCAACTTTTTCCGTCACTGTCGGGTAGCGGTTTAAAAGAGCCAAGTAGGTTGTTCTCCCAGCGATGATTTCCAAGAGATTTAAAAAGCGCTCCAAAAGGCTATCTGTAAGCGTATCGTTACCTTCTTTGGCGGCCCAGCCTCGGGCGTTTTCCGCAAGATAAGTAAAAAGGGCTGCAAGTTGATCACGTTTTTCAGTTTGGTTTGCGATAGCTCTTGCGGTAAGTAATCCACAAATCCTACTTGAGAGCTCTTCTGCTTTCGTAAATCCAAGTTCTGCGAGTTTTTCGGCAATAGCGGTTTTGGCCGTCGCATCTCCCAAGCGCCATCCAATGGGCCAACCCTCTTTTTCTTCTGAGGAACTTGTCGTTTTAAAAATGGAATCAAATGTACTTGATACAAAGTCACGAATTTCTTCTAAACGATGAAGAAGTGTGTTGACATCTATCCCTAACATTGCCGCGACTTTCTCTTGCACTCCCTTTTCGTTAGAAAGAAAGTGCGTTTGCTGATCATCGACGTACTGCAGGACGTGTTCGAGGTTTCGTAAGAAGACATAACTTTCGCTAAGCTTTTCGACAACCTTAGCACTTAAGCACCCTGCCTCGCCGACTGCCTTTAGTTTTTTGAGTGTCTCTGATCCTCGTAGCGCCAGGTTTCTTCCTCCCCGCATCACCTGAAAGGTCTGAACAATGAATTCGATTTCTCGAATGCCCCCGCGCCCTAATTTCACGTGAATGCCTTGTTGCTGCTTTAACTCGCGACGCCGTGTTTGCGTGCGAATCATTTCGTGCACGCGACTTAGCGAGCCTAGAACTCCAAAGTCCACATACTTTCGATAAACAAAGGGTTCAACTAAGACCTTTAATGTTTCTGATGCCCCTGTAAACTGCTCTTTACTCATAAAGACAGGCTCGCTCACGATACGAGCCTTTAGCCACGCAAATCGCTCCCAGTCTCTGCCTTCTCGATATAGGTAATCTTCGAGCATAGCGCTACTGACGACAATCGGGCCGCTTTCGCCAAAGGGCCGTAAACGCGTATCGACGCGAAAGACAAAACCTTCGGCTTCAACGCGGTTTAAAAGCGCAATGACGCGCCGCGCTACACGCTCAAAGAACTCATGATTGCTAATTGATGTTGGGCCTTCTGTTACGCCACCTTCGTCGTAAACGAACACGAGATCAATATCGGAACTCACATTCAATTCTCGGCCGCCGAGCTTTCCCATCGCAAGAACGACAAGATCTTGCGGCACGCCTTCTTCACTTTGAGGGATTCCGTAGCGTTTGGCTTCTTCAAGGCTTGCCATTCGAACACTTTTTTCAATTGTCGCTTCCGCTAAGGCACTCATCGTTGAAACAACCGTCTCGTAATCGATTGCGCCAGAAATATCCTCTAAAGCCAAGCTCAGAAGCACATCACGCCTTAAGCGTCGCATTTGGCGAGAAAGCGCTTCGCACGTTGTCACTTCGCTCAGAACTGCCGCAAAATCATCGTGCGTAAATTGTTTCTTGCTGTAACGCTCAAGTACGCAAGAAAACTCTTCATCTCCTTCTAGAGCAATAGCCTGCGCCGTCCTTTGGACAAAAGACGAAAATGAAGGAATTTCGCTAACAGTAAGACGCTTACACATAGGACCTCTTTTGGTGCTTTTCCTGTGCTAGAGTGTTCGCTAATAGTACCCGAAACGCTAGGCTAGTGTCTCGGGCTCTGTTGTTACTCAAGAAAAAACTTAAAGAGATGTTGGTTTTATTTTGAAAAATCCCAGTTGCTTTTTATCGTGTTGGACAAAGCTCGAGGGAGTTCTTAGCGCAAAGCCGAGACTTCGTTTAGCTCTAACGACTGCCTTTTGGGTTGTTGCAACCTCTCTTTTTGTCTTAGCAACCCTTATTCTCGTCACACGCTTTATCATCTTTCCGAAGATTGATTCCTATAACGACGATATCGAAAACGCCATTTCTAAAGCGTGGAATGTCGAAGTTCACATTTCCCAAATGGTGCCGAGCTGGGAACGCGTTTGGCCAAAGCTCTCATTAAAAGATGTCACGATAAAGAAGCCAGGAACGAAAAAATCTCTTACATTACCGAGAGTAAATGCTTCCCTTTATTGGGGGAGCCTTCTTGGCAAACTGCAATTTAAGTCGCTCGAAATCATTCGTCCCGACTTGGAAGTCACGCGACTTTCTGACACGCTTTTTTCTGTCGCTGGTTACGAAATCGACACAGCAAAAGATAGCGAAAATCGTCGCGATGGCGCGTGGTTTGATTTTCTCGTCAATCAAGGGCGCCTCGATATCACACAGGCTCATGTCCTTTATACCGATAAGCGCAATGCAAGTGAAAACACACTCGAAGTAACCGACTTTAACGCAACGTTTGCCAAACATTTAAGACACTGGGACTTTGGATTGCAAGCCAAGGCCCTTGGAAAAACTCTCGATCTAAGAGCCGAGCTACGCCGCCCCTTTGGTAAACGCACTAGCGAGTGGCGCGAATGGCATTGGTCGTTGTACACACACCTAGATACGA
>CAVCTI010000086.1:0-1852 GCA_963604755.1 Duodenibacillus sp.
GGCCGCTATAAACCGGCAAAAGCAGGAGTCTATTCTGACTTTAATTTCCGCGTCGCGGTGCAACCGGCAAGTAAACGTGCGATGGAATACAACAAAACGCGCAATAACCTTGCTTGGAAAAAGATCACAGGTAAAGACATCACGAATCCCGAAGAGTTCCCCTATAGCGTTGTGAGTAAAAAGAAGTTTGGCGTTGAAGATGTAAAAGACCTTCTTCGCACGCATGAAAAGGATATTGGTGAGGACCCGGGGTGGTATCACAAGAAAGGTAACGGCCTATGCCGCCCAACTTCTCACGAATCGATTATCGTGGTGCAAAATAAGGCTCCAGAATTGATTCAAGCCTTCCGCACAATGGCTCGACCCTGTGAGTCACCTTTCGTCCCATTTTTCCCATTAGCCACTCCTGCGAAGGGAACCTCCTTTATGGCAGCCGACGTCGCCACTGTTGAACACTTTAAAGGGACAGTCGCGAACTTTAGCTATAACCCCGAGTGGCCAATCTGGACCTTTGTGAAGTACGCCAATGCCGAGGAATTTTTAAAAGGCGACCGTAAGAAAAATGCCGAGTTCTTAAAGAAAGTCGAGAAAGACCTCACAGCACACGATACGATTCTCAAGAAGGAAGCGGCCGCTTTAATGAAGGTGTCGACCTCTAAAGCCAAAGCCTTCTTAAAGGAATATAACGAGCGAGCTTTCCGTGATGCTGAAGAGGCAGTGGCAGAACGCTTAGCGAAGATTGCCCCGCATAAAGTCGCTTTTATGACGGAAGCCATTGATTCGGGTAGCGAAGATACGGTCGATATGGTCCTCTTTGCCGATAAGAAACTTGATACAAGTAAGGTTGATGTAAAGAGCATCTACGCTGGTCTTGGTCGCGCTTCGATCGGTGGCGCAGGGGACTTTACGAAGTTAGCCAAACCCGTCAAGCACAGTTATGTGGATGTGAATGGCGACGGTAAGATTGACCTCGTTCTCTCGTTTACTCAGAAAGCATTAGCCTCTGGGATGCTAAAAGGTGCCAAGTACGATGTGTGGTTCTATGGGTTTGCAGCAGAGAAGAAACCGATTGTGGCGTTTGACGTTGCCGATATTAAGTAAAGCTAGAAAGCTTTAACTTAGAGTAAAGAAACGGTAGCTCGGGAAGTTTTTCTTGGGCCACAGTTCTTTGGGGATCGCGGAATAGGGGCGCTTTCGTAAAGTTCGAGAGCCGCGAAAGTTGAAAAACGCAATGTTCCTCTTTAGAGTTTCGAAATAGACCTTTTCTTGCGACTCAAATGGAAAAAATATCCTCAGATAGCCTTACCCTAAAATATCGAAGGGGAGGGGTAAAAACCCAATTAAACCAATGCGTTAGAGATAATTCTTCTGGCGCATCCTTTTCTTTTTCTCTTCAGAATAGTCGTGCTTCGAAGTCTGTTTTAAGCGACTATTTCTCTTTCTTAGATATTCCTCTTCAATTTCGTTTTTGGCAAGCCCAAAAGAAGGCTTTCCAATGAACGTTGCCGTCATTCTCGCTGGGGGTGTGGGAAGTCGGGTAGGCGCATCGATTCCTAAACAGTTTGTTCGTGTGTTCGATAAGCCAGTCTTGGCTTACACACTCGAAATTTTTGAGCACGATAAAAACATTGATGCCATTGAAATCGTCTCACATAAGGATTGGGTCGATGAGATTCGTCAAATCGTCAAAGACTTTCAGATTTCAAAAACGCGCTGGATTTGCACGGGCGGAGCAACTTTCCAAGAATCCGTTATGAATGGCGTTTTTAACCTTAAAGGAAAACTCAAGTCCGAGGATATCGTTGTGATTTCCTTTGGCGTTTCTCCTTTAACGCCAGCGGCCGATATTGAT
>CAVCTI010000086.1:1862-2415 GCA_963604755.1 Duodenibacillus sp.
AGATCTTTGTACTTGCATTAAAGACGACGAGATATCGACAACGCAAAACATATTGAGAGAAACGCTCAAAAGTTTCTCTAATCCTTGGACTTTTCGCTTTGGTGAACTCAGTGCTGCTTACGAAAAAGCTCGTGATGAAGGTCTACTTGATACCCTAGAGCCACACACAACATCGCTTTACTTTGCTTTAGGAAAGCGCTTGTACTTCTCTCAGTCAACAACACCCTTACCGAAGATTACGACACGAGAGGATCTCGAGATTTTCATTGCGCTTACTGCAATGAATCAAAAAAAGAATAAGACTCAAAAAGAGGAGAAGGCATGATTTCGTATAAGGAATTTGAAGTTGTTCGTACGCTCCTCAGAGCAAAAGGTAAGGTCGACAATATTCCAGAGTTTGTTTGGCATCACGTTCAGCACCATGCTTTTAAAAGTGAAGCTGAGATTGCTAAACACCTTAGGCAATTGGAAAGCCGCGGCTTTATTAAGGATGGCGTCGTTACTAAAGCCGCACTTAATGAAATCGAACCACTTCGCGTAAAAAACGCAGTGA
>CAVCTI010000087.1:0-833 GCA_963604755.1 Duodenibacillus sp.
TGATATGGCTAAGAAGGCCGGTTACACCGCTGTCGTGAGCCACCGCTCTGGCGAGACCGAAGATTCGACCATTGCCGATATCGCTGTTGGTTTGAACGCTGGCCAAATTAAGACAGGTTCCATGAGCCGTTCTGACCGTATGGCCAAGTACAACCAGTTGCTCCGTATCGAGGAGGAACTCGGCGAAGTTGCCGTTTATCCGGGACGCGCTGCTTTCTACTCGATTAAGTAATTGGGTTAACCCTCGGGGAAGGACGTGAATCGACGTTACGTCTTATGCGTCGCTCTTTTTACCTTGGCGGTCATTGTGCAATGGCCGCTCTGGTTTGGAAAGGGCGGCGTGCTCCGAGTCTTAGAACTCGAACGCGATGTCGCTTCAGTCAATGAAGCCAACGACCGACTTCGCGAACGAAATGGCATGATTGCCACAGAAATTGAATCTCTTGAAAGCGGTACAGACGCTGTTTTAGAGCACGCACGTACGCGCCTCGGGATGATTCGAAACGATGAAGTGCTTTTTCGGTTTGTGCCCGAAGGGTCAAAAGAAGCGCTTAGTATCCCGAAAGACTCCTATCAAGCGCAGCACAACAGGCTTTTTAAGCCTAAGCATGACCACTTGTATTCGCCTGGTAACCCAACGGCAAATAATAAGAAATAATGCGTTGATATAAAACGCAATCTCATCAAAATTTCGCTTATTCGTTAAACCGAGGAATCTATCGAAAAACCTGCTAGATTCTGCTATCGGGTGTGGTTACTTTATTTCCAAGACACTATGGTTACGAATTCGATTTTTCTTACAGACAGGGTTTTTATTGGGCTCTTTATTGCAC
>CAVCTI010000087.1:843-8020 GCA_963604755.1 Duodenibacillus sp.
TTATTGCACTTGGCGTAGTGACGATTCTTTTAATTGCAGCGCTTTTCCTTTTACACGCGCAAGCGAAAAGGCAAGCGAATTTCGAAAAGACCCTTACAGAAAGCACAACTACAGCCCGAGAAAAGACTGTTGCCGATTTAGTCGGGTCCTTTGAATCCGTTCGCCGTGAAATGCGTGAGTCTTCTAACGAATTAAAAGAATCCCAAGGCAATCGGATCAATGAACTTTTGGGATTAATGCAAAAGGCAAGCGAAATCCAAGTCAATAACGAGCGCTCGATGCAGGAATCGCTTCTTAAGCAATTGGAGTCTCAAGCCGTTCGCGATGAAGCGCGCATTAAGTCACTCACAGATGGAATCACGGTGGGCCTTAACGGAATGCGCCAAAGCTTAAACGAGCAAATGACAGGTATTCGCGCTAGTAACGATGCGGCGCTAAAAGAAATGCGCACAACCGTTGAAGAGAAACTCCAGGAAACGCTTAACGCTCGCATTAGCGAAAGTTTCCGCAAGGTCGATGAGCAATTAAAGTCGGTTTATAACGGCTTAGGTGAGATGCGTCAGGTCGCGCAAAACGTCGATGGGCTTCGTCGCGTGCTAGTCAATGTCAAAACCCGTGGTACCTTCGGCGAGGTGCAGCTTGGGAATCTACTTTCGGAGATCTTGACCCCCGATCAATACGAAAAAAATATTGCGACGATTCCAAAGAGTTCTGAACGTGTGGAATTTGCTATTAAATTGCCTGGTAAGGACAACGGTCGTACAGTCTATTTGCCGATTGATGCGAAGTTCCCAATTGAAGATTACGAGAAACTTCTTGATGCCAGCGAAAGAGCGGATGCTGGGGCTGTCGACGTTCATGCCAAGGCTATCGAAAGTCGTATTCTGCTTGAAGCACAAAAGATTCAAAAGAAATATGTCGAAGTTCCTTACACCACAGAATTTGCTATTCTTTATTTGCCTGTGGAAAGCCTTTGGGCAGAAGTGTTAAAGCGGCCAGGCTTAATTGAGAAAGTGCATCGCAATTTCCATGTCACCATCGCGAGTCCGACTGTGCTTGCGGCCCTTTTAAATAGCTTACTTTTGGGCTTTAAGACTCTCGCCATTGAAAAAAAGAGCGCTGAAGTTTCCGAGTTGCTTTCTCACGTGAAAAGTGAATTCTTGAAGTTTTCAGAAGTCTTTGAGAGCGTGGAAAAGAAGGTCGATGGCGTGAGCACAGCTTTGAAAACGGTTCGGAAACGCGCCGAAATCATGACAAAGAACCTACGCGACGTGGAAACGATTGGAGAAAACTCTATATCTGAGGAGACTTCACAAACGCCTCAAATTGCAATGGAACGTCACGAAAACCCATAAAAAATTTCTCACGATTTGCGCCGCTACTTTTTAAGGCAAAACAACTTAACTGCCTTAAAATAGCGGCACTTTTATTTCTGCTTTGATTCCCTTTACGTATGACTAAGAAAAAACCTGAAACTCCTGACCTTTTTAGTGCTGATCTTGCCAGTGAAGAGGTGCCTCTTGCCCCTTCTAAAGAAAACGATGCAATCGATGAAGAGACGGCTTTAGAGGCTACGACAGAAAAAGGCGATGTTTCAACGTCAAAGGCCACGTCAAAATTACCCGTGGCTCTTGAAGACGGTGCTCCTTTTGAAACTGATGGGGAACTCACACTCGCACGTTATGCTGCAAAAGCCTATTTGGAGTATGCGCTCTCGGTTGTAAAGGGCCGAGCTTTGCCTGACGTCTTCGATGGTTTAAAGCCTGTGCAGCGTCGCATTCTTTATGCGATGAATCGTATGAGGTTGGCGCCCCCGGCGAAAGCCGTCAAATGTGCTCGAGTCGTAGGCGACGTTCTTGGCAAATATCACCCGCATGGCGATCAGGCTGCTTACGAAGCAATGGTGCGTATGGCGCAATCGTTTACCTTACGCTATCCACTCGTAGATGGGGAAGGAAACTTTGGCTCACGGGATGGCGATGGACCAGCGGCGATGCGCTACACAGAGGCGCGTCTAACAAAAATTTCAGAACTTCTTTTATCTGAAATCGATAGTGAAGATGTTGACTTTGTCCCCAATTACGATGGCTCTTTCGAGGAGCCAATGCTACTTCCAGCACGCATGCCCTTTGTCTTACTAAATGGCGCGAGCGGTATTGCTGTGGGACTTGCAACCGAAATTCCTCCTCATAACTTAACGGAAGTGGGACAGGCCGTTTTACTTTTATTGGATAATCCTGAAGCCACACTAGATGATGTATTAAAGGTGCTTCCGGCTCCCGATTTCCCAGGCGGCGGTCAGATTATTTCTTCGCCTGAAGAAATTCGCGAGATCTATCGCACGGGCCGGGGAAGCTTAAAGCTTCGTGCTCGTTGGCACTTTGAAGAGTTGCAACGCAATCAGTGGCAACTCGTTGTCGATGAGTTGCCGCCAGCGGCTAGCGCAGAATTGGTGCTCTCAGAAATTGATGCGATTACCAATCCAAAACCGAAAACAGGGAAAAAGGTGCTTTCCGCTGATCAACTTCAAGCGAAAACACAGATGCTTTCGATTTTGGAGGGGGCTCGAAACGAGTGCGACAAAGACACACCGATGCGCCTTGTTTTTGAGCCGAAGACTTCGAAAATTGATCGAGACCTTTTTGTCAACCTGTTGCTTACTCAAACCTCTCTTGAATCCAATGCTCCAATGAATTTGGTTGTCGTCGGAACCGATGGACACCCAGGACAAAAGGGACTTTTGCCGATTCTTTCCGAGTGGGTTGTTGCCCGTATC
This sequence comes from Duodenibacillus sp., assembly GCA_963604755.1. Classification (GTDB taxonomy): domain Bacteria; phylum Pseudomonadota; class Gammaproteobacteria; order Burkholderiales; family Burkholderiaceae_F; genus Duodenibacillus. The sequence goes on from CAVCTI010000087.1 coordinate 3,620, forward strand.
GCAACAGTAAAACGCCGCTCAGAGGCGCGTCTAGCGAAACTCAATAGTCGTTTGCACATCCTTTTAGGCCGAAAGATTGCCGTTGACAATCTCGATCGCGTTATCGAAATCGTGCGCTTTGATCCAGAACCCAAGGCGCGTTTAATTGAAGAGTTTGCGTTAACCGATACGCAAGCAGAAGACATTCTTGAGTTGCGATTGCGGCAATTGGCGAATTTGGAATTCGAAAAGCTACTTGCTGAGATGGAAAAACTTACCGATGAGGTAAATAGCCTTGAGCGACTTATCGCAAGCAACAAACTCTTACGTAACTTGGTTGCTCGTGAAACACGCGATGCCATTAAGACCTATGGCGATGCGCGTCGCACACTTATCGAAGAAGCTAAACGCGCTACAGTCGAAATGAAACCTGTGACGGAACCCGTGACTGTCGTTTTATCGAAAAACGGGTTTGTTCGTAGCCGCACTGGTCACGGCCACGACGCAAGCCTTATGAACTACAAGATAGGAGATGCTTTCGGTGTTGCTTTTGAATGTACGACAGAAGATACACTCATTGCCTTCGGCGACAACGGGCGAGTTTATTCTGTTGCGGTTTCTCAATTGCCGAGTTCTCGAGGTGATGGGTTGCCTGTTTCAAGCTTTTTTGATTTGGAAGCAGGATCGGCTATCGTTGGTTACATCGCTGCAGCCAAAGAGACTCGCGTCACAATGGCGAGCAATGCGGGCATGGGACTATCTTGCCGCATCGCAGACCTCATTGCTCGAGTCCGTTCAGGCAAAGCCTTTATGAGGCTTGAAGGGAAGGAAAAACTCTTAAGGCCGCGAATGGTGACAAGTGCAGATACGCATTTGGCGTGTCTATCTTCCGAGGGTCGTTTGTTGACATTCCCGCTAGCTGAACTTCGCACCTTAAGCGATGGCGGTAAGGGCGTGACATTGATGGAATTAAATAAGGGTGAAAATCTCTTGGATACTTTGTCGTGCTCAAAAGTTGGATGCGTTATCGAAGGGCAGGGACGCACAACGGTGCGTGAAAAGACATTAACGCACGCGGATTGGGAGCGACACTTGGGGCGTCGTGCGCGAAAAGGAAAAGCACTTGATATTCGCTTTAAGGCAACAGCACTTCGAGCGGTTGCAACCGACGAAAAGGGCGAGGCGAAAACAGGCGACTCAGAGGAAACTCCCGAACCCATGCTAATCTAGGGAAAACTAGCGACAGAAAAAAGCGATGAGTGAAAAGACGCAACAGATTACTGGCCTTGTTTACGAAAGGGCCAAAAACTCTCAGCCTTACAGGTTGTCCTGGAGACTTGCGACGCTTTTTTTACTTTGGATTGCGCTTTTAACCTCTTCGATTAGTTATACCTTTGTTCTAAATAAGCGAATCAGTGACTACTACGTCTCGCTTTCTTTAGTTTCGTCGATTCGTTCGGATATTTACAAAGCGAACATCATGACAGATGATCGCTTCACGCGTGTCGAATTTAAAGAATTAACAGATACCGTGGGTGCTTCGATCCGCAATTTACGCGTTCTCATTGAGGCTTCCAATAATCCGAACAAAGAAGAAGCGCTCGAATATGAGAGAAATATTCGTCTGCAATGGCATACGGTGCTCAGTAAGATGCTAACGGACGCTCGTGCGCTTTCGCAGCCGATTAATGTGCCAACAATTGAAAGGTTAATGCCCGACTTACGTAGTCTTGAGTATTTGCTTCAACGAGATCGCAATGTCTACGCCACCGTCGTACACGCCGTGCAAGTCATCCTTGTTGTCTTGTGTATTTTTGGTTTTTTTATCATCCTGTACTTTTTAGTCAAGTGGGTGATTCATCCGATTGATGTCGTTTCAACGACGATTGAAGACATTACACGGGGAAACCTTTCGACACGAATGGACTTACATGGAAGCTTGGAGTTTGAGCACATTTCCGAGGGCTTTAACCGAATGGCCGCACGCCTTCAGAGCCTTGTTCATGGTTTGGAGACCATTACGCAAGAAAAGACGGCAGCGGTCGAGGAACGCAACAGAAACCTCGCGCAACTTTATGAGATCACATCGTCTTTGGCACGTACAAAAAGTGTTGCTGAGATGTGCGATAGCTTCACATTAAGACTCATTCACTACACGGCTGCTAATGCCTCGGCCGTTTTCCTTTTGGATGAGAAAACGCAGCGTTTAGAACTTGCTGCACAAACCGATTTGCCACAAAAGGCAATCGATGCCTTGCGTCGTCAAGAACTTTTTTATACCGATGCAGAAGAATTTTCTTTGCGTGAGGTGGGATTACGGTTTTATCCGCACGGCAATAAAGAAGTGCTATTTGACAAGCTTTTCGTTCCCGTCGAGGAGTTTAAGAGTGCCTATTGCTTTCATGTGAGAAGCGCTGGAAAGACTTTGGGGCTCTATCTACTTTATTACGGTAAAGAAGTCGTTTTAAGTGCGCGTCGCAATCAACTTTATGAAAACTTTGGTACGCACTTAGCGGTTGCAATTGACAATCGACGGCTAGTGAATCGTGACCGTGAATTCGCCGTCACACAGGAACGCACATTTTTGGCGCAAGGACTACATGATTCTATTGCCCAATCGCTTTCCTTTTTAAATTTGCAGGTGCAGATTCTTGAAGACGCCTTAAAAGAAAACGATAAAGAACTCACCAACGAAACCGTTAATCAAATTAAAACGGGTGTGCAAGAGTCCTATAAGGATGTGCGTGAACTCTTACTTAACTTTAGAGCGCGATTGCACCGCGAGCCTTTTGCTGAGGCCGTTACGAGTGTGATCGATCGGTTCAGGTCCCAGACCAATATTCCTGTGAATTTCCGCATTCACGGCATCGGTGAAGAACCGAGTGAGCAGCAAAAGCTTCAGATTGTCTTTATTTTGCAAGAGGCCCTTGCCAATGTACGCAAGCACGCTATGGCAAGCGAGGTGAGTGTACTGATAGCAAATGGGACAGATTTTGAAATGCTTGTTGTCGATAACGGTCACGGGGTCGACCATGCACTCGCAGAAAAACGCAAGAGCTCTCACTTTGGGTTAACCATCATGCACGAAAGAGCTGAGCGTATCGGAGGGGCAGTAAAAATCGAGAGCGCTCCAGAATCAATTTACCCGCACGGAACCGCGGTCACCCTCACGATTAAAGCGGCTGAAAGGGAGTAATTATCATGATGATTTTTTCTGTGATACCGCTACTGGCGCTCTATTTGTTTTTTCGTGTGGTTTATCCCAATTACCGAGGTCTAGCGCGTTGGCTTATTTTTCTTATTCTTGCCGCAGGCGCTGGTTTACCGAGCTATGTCGATTTCTATGGGGGCGGCATCACATCTCCGAGCTTAGGGATTGTTCCAACGCTTGTTGGTGAAGGAGTTCTCCTTTTTTTACTGCAGACAGCGATTTTCTTTCTTATCCGTGATGGCTTTTTTGTCACTTCGTGGATTGTTCGTTATCCTTTGAAATTTCTTAACCAAAAGAAAGTGACGCTTGGGATTGTCCTTTTCTCTTTTTTTGTCACAGCCTACGGATTAACGCATTCGCTCACTGACCCCGTAATTAAAGAAGTGACCGTTTCCATTGAGAATCTTCCGAAGCAACTCTCTGACCTTCATCAAGCCAATGTCTTTGGTCCTGAAAGACTCAAGCGCATTGTAAAAATGACAAACGACCTTCACGCGGACTTAATTACCATTACAGGCGACTTTGTTGATGGTAGCGTTGAAAAGCGAGGCCGAGAATTAGTCGCCTTGAAGGATTTGAAGGCGCCTCTTGGGGTTTATGCCTGCGAGGGTAACCACGAACACTATGTCGATTACGACGGGTGGATGAAGTTTTTACCGACATTGAATCTTACGCTACTACGTAACGCACATAGAGTCCTAAATTACAAGGGAAAAGACTTTCTCATTTATGGCCTCACTGACCGTGCGGCAGAGCGCTTTAATCGTGAGGTACCCGATGCCGAAAAGGCGCTTTCGGGCGCCCCTCACTCAGAATTTATCATCTCTTTAGCGCATCAGCCACGACACACGAAGTGGGTTCTTGAGACGCCAACCGATTTAATGCTTTCAGGACACACGCACGGGGGACAGACCTATCTATGGTCACTTGTTGTTGCGGCGTTTAACAATGGCTATGTTCGAGGCCTATATTCGATTGAGAGAAGCGACGGCGGCGAGACACAGATGTTTGTGCATTCAGGAACGGGATTTTGGACAGGATTTCTCGAGCGTATTGGAACCGATAACGAAATCGTTCTTTTGACACTCATGAGTAAGTAAAGAAGGAAAAAAGCGATATGGCAATACAGAATGTGGCAATTTTGGGTGCAACCGGATCGATCGGGCAAAGTGCCCTAAAAGTCATCGCGCTTTACCCAGAGCGTTTTCGTG